>CAZTRG010000205.1:0-16202 GCA_964615885.1 uncultured Planctomycetia bacterium
GACTCAGCCCTGCTGGTCTGCCGGCCTGTTCGTATGGATCGTGTCCTGAGTTCAGTTCCATCGATTCAACTTTAGCTGATGGATTCAGACGAGGTCAAAAGGCTCCAGAGGAGGTCTTCAAAGGACTCTCCCCGAACCGGAACTGACCTGCGGTACTTGCTGAAAATCTCCCACTCCTTCGCAGTTGAACGCCTGCTGTGCACCTTCAGGTACAGCTCCTCAAAAACCAGCCGGTCATCTGAAGAGGAAGCAAGCAGGCGGCCCAGCAGGGTGTCACCCCTGGAGCGGATCGCCTGGGTAATGATCGGAGAGTTCATCAGGAAGAGAGCCTGCGGAATCGTCCCGGCCACATCCTCTGTAGGAGTGGAAGGATCAAACCCGAAGATCCTCTCGAAGCTACTCTCGAGCGAATTCCTCGACCCGCGCCCGCGCGAGGACGAGCGGGGAAACCTCTCCGGGCGCAGCTCCAGGACCCGGACGATGGTCCTGTAGAGCTTGCTTGCGGACATCCTTGAGCAGGTTACCGCGGCAAAAGAGGGCGCCTCGGGCGAGGGAGAAGGCTCACGGATCTTCCGCTGGTAGGTCTCTGTCAATGCGATGGCTGATAGCAGCCACTTGAGACTGTAGCCGTTCTCGCGGCAGCCCTCAGCAAGCAGCTCGAGCGCCTCGGGATAATCAGGCGACCGGTCGGGCCCCATGTCATCTACAGGCTCAACGAAGCCCTTGCCCAGCAGCTCTTTCCAGACCCGGTTGACCAGGGCCCGGGCAAACCAGGGGTTATCCTTGCCGGTGAGGAACCCACCAAGGGCCAGGCGGCGGTCGGCATCATCGATACCCTCGCCGGGGCTCTTGCGAGTCACGAAAAACTCCGGGTGAACCAGCGTCCCCCGGCTCTGGGGGTTTTCGAGGTCCGACATATAGTGCTCACCGCTGCCGCGGGTACGGGGGCGCGACATCGCCATGCTGGTGGCGGCCTTGATCTCCCCTGCACTCAGGTGCCTGTCCTTGTCCTTGTCTCCGGCTCTCAGGAAACGAGCGAAGAGGCCGGCAAGCGCCCTGGGGACCTCGCGCGAGGAGACCGTTCCATCGGAGTTGCGGTCGTAGCGCTCGACCCAGGTAGACGGATCGCCGTAGCGTTTCGCGAAGTTACCCTGGATTGACTGCTGACGCTGAAAGCTGCGGGCCGAGCTGTCCGTGGAGACAATCTCAAACTCGCGCCGGCCAGCCTCGGTGCCTTCCTTGCGCCGAATCCTCAGGCGTGGAAAGAAGGCTGCCAGCTGGTGAAACTCTTCACGCTTCCAGCGGTCATAGGGATGGTCATGACACTGGGCACATTGCAGCTGGATGCCCAGGAAAATTCTCGAGGTCTCAGCAGCCAGCTCGTTGGCCTCTCCCATCTGGGCCATCACCAGGCCGGTCTGGCCGTTGTTATTGATGTCGCCGGTGGCGGTCAGGAGATCGACTGCAATCTTATCCCAGCCGCGGTTCTCCTTGAGCTGGTCCCGGATCCACCTGCGAAGCTGCTCACGAACAATCCCGAAGCGCTGGTCCTGGGACCTGTAGGCAATCACATCCCGCCAGTAGCGCCCCCAGGTTTCAGAATAATCTTCACTGGCAAGCAGGGAGGAAATTATTGAGGTGCGCTTGGAGGGATCAGGATCGAGTGTAAAGAGTGCCAGCTCATCAGGGGAGGGAACCTTACCGGCAAGATCGAGACTGACCCGGCGAAGGAACTCTTCATCACTGACAGGGGCTGTCGTTTCGGCCTTTTCAGCCTTTAAAGCCTTCGAGATGATCTGGTCGACCCCGTCCGCAACGCTGCGCGCACTGTAGTCTTCGCCAGGAAGATGGCTGGTGACTGTAAGAGCTGCAAAGACTGCAGGGACAGCGACCAGAAAATTAAAGACCGCGAACGATTTCCGCATAGGAAATTAACCTTCGATAAAAGCCTGCTCCAAGCCGCATTACCCGGAGCGTTTCATTAAACCCCCCGACGAACCAATAGTTTCTCACAATCGGCAACCGGACACCAAGGAAGAGATTGCACCTGCCAACCGGGAAAAGGCCCCCTGCCAAGCCCTAAGTACTTTATTTCCAGACAGATCGGACCCCGAAGGGATCATTCAAGCTCGCGCCGGAGCTTTTTGTAGTGGTTAATGAGGGCATTGGTAGAGTTGTCGTGAGTGCTGACGGGTGATTCATCCTGAAGGTCCTTGAAGACCCGTGAGGCGAGGGTCTTGCCCAGCTGGACCCCCCACTGGTCATAAGGGTTGATCCCCCAGATGCACCCCTGCACAAAGACCTTGTGCTCATACATTGCCAGCAGAGCCCCCAGGGCATGGGGGTCGAGGCGGCGCAGAAAAATTGAATTACTCGGCCGGTTACCCCCAAACACCTTGTGGGGAAGGAGCTCCTCGACCCTCTCAGCCGGCAGCCGGCCCTGCTCCACCTCCGCCAGCAGATCCTGCCTCGCCTCTTCCTCGCTTCTGCCCAGCATCAAGGCCTCGGTCTGGGCAAAAAAATTGGCCAGCAGCTTCTCGTGATGATCACCGAGCGGATTCTGGCTCTCCGCAAAAGCTATAAAGTCTGCTGGAACAATGCTGGTGCCCTGGTGCAGGAGCTGAAAATAGGCGTGCTGGCCATCGGTTCCTGCGCCTCCCCAGAGAATCACCCCTGTGTTCCCCTCCACAGGCTCTCCAGCCGTGGTCACCGACTTGCCGGAGCTCTCCATGTCGAGCTGCTGCAGGTAGGCCGGCAGATGACGAAGGTACTGGTCATAGGGCAAGACGGCATGCGTTTGCATGTTGAAGAAATTGTTGTACCAGATGCCCAGCAGTCCGAGCAGGAGCGGGATATTTTCACCCGGCTCTGCATCCTGGAAATGGCGGTCCATCTCATGCGCACCATCCAGCATGGCTTCGAAATGATCCATGCCGACATAGAGGGCTATGGGCAGGCCGACAGCCCCCCAGATCGAATAGCGCCCTCCAACCCAGTCCCAGAACTCAAACATGTTGGCCGGATCAATACCGAATTCCGTCACCGCCTCCTCGTTAACCGACACCGCCACGAAATGTTTCGCAACCGCAGCACTGTCACCGACCCTCTCGAGGAACCAGGCCCGGGCACTCAGGGCATTTGCAAGCGTCTCCTCGGTGGTGAAGGTCTTCGACACCACCACGAAAAGTGTAGACTCCGCATCGAGATCCTTCACTGTCTCCACCACATCGGTTCCATCGACATTCGAGACGAAGTGGATCTTCAGGCCGGAGCGGGCATAGGGCTTCAGGGCCTCGGTCACCATGAGGGGGCCCAGCGCAGAGCCGCCGATTCCGATGCTGACGATGTCGGTGATTTTCGAATCGGTATAGCCGCGCCACTGTCCCGTGTGCACTCCCTCGCAGAACTGCCGCATCTTATCCAGGACCCGCCCGACACCCTCCATCACATCGCCAGCCTGCCCCTCGACCTCAACCGGATTCCCCGAGCGGTTCCTCAAGGCGGTGTGGAGCACTGCGCGGTCCTCGGTGGAATTGATCCTCCGCCCTGAAAACATTTCATCCCGCCGGCGAAACACACCTGATTCCTCGGCCAGCTCCAGCAGCAGCTCGATGGTTTCGCGTGTAACCCGGTTCTTGGAGTAATCGACCAGCAGATCTCCGAGAGAACAGGAGAATTCAGCAGAGCGGTTCTCATCCTCCTGGAAAAGATCGCGCATGTGGAGGTCCGCAACCGTTTCGAAATGAGCTTGAAGCTTTTCCCTGGCGTCAATCGACATAGAACATCACCAATTCAGAATTTGCAGGCTGCACTAGCAGAGGAAAGCTCAGTATGCCGAGCAAAGGCCCCATCTTCAACCGGCGAAGGTTCCCCCATTGCCCCAGGTCTCCAGCGCCTCCAGGTAGCTGAATGACTTCAGCTCTCCCGGAAGATCGAGGGCCTCCATGATTTCCCGAACACCCTCCTCGCTTTCATGTTCGACTGAAATCGAAACGATTTCCTCGGGTGAGCTGATCTGCGCCAATTCAATAATCCCATCCTCAAGGACAGGCGCACCATACTGCCAGCGCTCCTTGGCAACAGCCACCACCTGCAGTCCGGCGATGGCCGCACCTGCCCGTTCAAGCAGCTCTGCTTCAGACGCAAGCGCCTCGCCAGCAGCTCCCGCAGCCCCCCCAAGAGCGGTGACCACTTCACCGAAGACTCCCGCCGCAAGAGGGAAGCTGTAGTTTTCCCCCGGGTCCTCCTGCCACCTCGCAATCCCGCCCTCTGCCAGGTCGAGACAGCGCTTGATCTTGAAATCTCCAAATCGCAACTTGAAGTTGATGCTGCAGCCCGGCGACCAGAGGTAGCGATCCGTCACCACCTGGGAATCGGGAAACAGGGGCCGGAGAGCACGAATCCTCTCTTCAAGGGAGCTCGACAGCCCACCAAAGCCCCTCCACTCCCAGTGCACCCCGAAAGCCATGTATATATCTCGGTAAACTATTTGACTAATGGAAAACTACGGTAATAATGCCCGAACGGTCGATTTTCAGCCGGGGCGAGTTCGAGGCACGGCCTCTCCATCGAGGCACAAGACCGCCCCCGGAAAGCCATTCAGAAAAACAGGTTGTTCAACCATTGCACCCTGCACACCCAACCGCAGAAAAGCACCTCTCAACACCAGCCGGCCGACCCCCGGAGGATATACTCCTGGAGGGATTCGAGCAAGCCGACAGGCCCGTTACCGAACACGTTCTGGATCACCTGCTCGAGCAAGCCGGGGCTGAACACATCCTCCTGGCCATTGCCCACACAGATGCCCCCCCGGTCCTCATCGCCCGCCGGCCCGGAAAAAAAGCGCTCCCTGCAGAGAAGATCCACCCCCCTTCGAAACACCCCGCTCGCAGCCGGAAGAACGGGAACAATAACCGCCCCTGCTGGCAGCTGGCTCTCCGCCTCCACCCCGGATCAACCACGGGTGCAGAGCTCTTCCTTGACGCCCCCCGCAAGCCGCTTACAGCCTGGCTGGAGACCTCTTCCAAAAAGAGCTCTGCCATGCTTTCAATCTCCCTGCTGCTGGATGAGCTCAAGAACAAGCGCGCGGTCCCGGGCCCGCCTGCGCCCCGGGAGAATCCTGCACTGCCTGCCTGCGAGAAAGGTCTCCAGGACGAGCTCAACCGGATGTTTCCCGAGATCATCGGCAGAAGCCGGGCCATGGAAGCCGTCCTCTGGGCAATCCTCAGGATTGCCGATTCGGATATCCCTGTACTGATCCAGGGAGAAAGCGGCACCGGGAAGGAGCTTGCAGCCGCAGCAGTCCATCGGCTGAGCCACAGAAACAGAAAACCCTTTGTCTGTGAAAACTGTGGAGCCATCGCCGAGCAGCTTGCAGAGACTGAGCTCTTCGGTCATGAAAAAGGCGCCTTCACTGGTGCCGAGGTGGCCCGGCCCGGACTGGTAGAGCTCGCCGCAGGCGGAACCCTCTTCCTGGACGAGGTCAGCGAGATGGAACCCGGGCTCCAGAAAAAGTTGTTGAGGGTGTTGCAGGAAAAATCAGTGCGGAGAGTTGGCAGCAATTCCTCCACCACGGTCGACTTTCGCCTGGTCTCAGCGACCAACAGGAACCTCGAAGCTATGGTGAAAGAAAAAAACTTCAGGGAGGATCTCTACTACCGCCTCAACGTTGCAAGCATCGAGCTGCCGGCGCTGCGCGAGAGGAGAGAGGACATACCGCTGCTGATCGACCACTTTGCAAAAATGTACAGCCGCAAGGGGCGCAGGGAGCCCCCCTCATTCAGCGTTGAGAGTATCCAGGCTTTCAGCGCCTACGACTGGCCGGGAAATATCAGGGAGCTTGGAAACGAAATCTGGAGACTTGTCGAGACCGTCGATGGAGAGATCAGGCCGGAGAACCTCTCAGCAAAAATCCTGTCCGGCCGGCATTGCCGAGGAGAAAAAAAACAGGGGCTGCTTGAGGAGATGGAAAGGAAGGTCCTGGGAGGAGCTATCGCCGATGCCCTCCAGAAAACACACGGCAACCGGGCCCAGGCCGCACGCCTCCTGGGCATAGGCCGGGCAACCCTCTACCGCCGCCTCGAACGCTACGGGCTTCTTTGCAACTAGCCCAGCATTCCCGGCAAGCACGGGCAGGCCCTAATAGAGCAGCCGCCTACTTCAGCGCCGCCGCATTCTGCCGGTAGAAAAGGTTCCACCATCGGGAGAGGTACTTTCGATCATCCACCCCGGGAAGGCGGGTGGAGCGAAAGCGATTCAAGAGGCCGGCACGAATCACCACCCCGAGAGGAAATCCTCCGAATTTTTTCATCCGGACCCGGATAGCGCCCTTGCGACCCGGAACCTTGCTCATGGCAATGTCATCGATCTCAAAGTTCCCCATGCCCTTGATCCAGTAATACCAGCGCTTTTCCTTTTCGTCATAACGGGCGAAATCCTTCTGGAGAACAAGGAGATCCAGCTCTATCAGCTTAGTGGACTGCTTGCTGTTAACCTGCCCGATGAGCCCGGGAATCCGCCCCTTGTCGACTCTCCAAAGCTCAACGTAGGTTTTCCTGGCCTGGGCGGGCGGCCCGGCAAGACGCTTCAAGAGAAGCTCGACCGCCTCCGCGCTTGCCTTCCCGGGAGCAGCAGGCTTTGAAGCCACACGGGGCTCTTCTGGAGCAGGCCGGGCAGCAGGCTTTGGACTGGGCTTTGGACTGGGCTTTGCCGGCAACCGGGTGGCCGTATCTTTCCTGGCCTCAAGCGGAGCCTTGCCGGAAGGGGCTGGAGCCTCCGTACCTCCTTCACTCTGCTGCTTCAGGGCCTCCTCTGCCGCGGCCCTGCGAAGAGCTGCATCCCCTGAGCGGGAATATTTCACCACCGGCTTCGGCGCAGCAGCCCCGCTACCTGCGGGCCTGGTTTCCGATCCCCCGCAGCTGCACAAAAGCAGTAAAGCTACCGGGCCGGCCAGATTTTTGAACAACTGCATTTGATTGCGCTTCCCGGTTTAACCCGCTTCCTGGCGGGCCTGATCCTGCCTGCTCACTGCCTGAAGATGCCCCCAGTTTATTATCGACAGCTTTCATTTGCCAGTCTCCCTCCCTCTTCTGTGTTGGGACTACAGGTTCATCACGTTACAATGGGCCAATTCCTTCAATTACCGGATGTTCCCATGGCGAAATGCATACATTGCGGCCAGAAAAAAGGTAAACGGCTTTGCCCGGCTCTCGATGGTTTCATCTGTGCGCAATGCTGCGCAACCCACCGCCTCCAGGACATCCAGTGCCCACCGGACTGCACCTACCTGCAGTCGGAATTTTACCAGCAGGGACGCAGGAACCAGAAAGCCCGGTCGAAAGGAAAGCGCTTCATTGAAACCGTCGAAAACAATTTCCGCTCCGAGGCCGCACGAGGATTCGCCTTCATGGTCCAGGCAGATATCTACTGGTGGTGCTCGAGGGAGGGCAAGCTGGCCAACCTGGTCATTGCAGAAGCCATGCAATCTGCCTGCTCAGGGCTGGCGAAAATTCCCGTGGTACAGGATTCAGACAACCCCCTGGCCGACTTCCTGGGGAAATTACTCAGCACCAGCTCCCGCTACGAAGCCCAGCGCACCGGAGATTTCAACGAAGACTCGCAGAAAAAAGCACTCGAAAAGATGGCTGCCATCGCCAGGGGACATGGCGGGAGTGAAGACCCGGAGGAAAGCTCCTCCTTCCTCGAGCTGACCAGCTCCTATTTCGACCAGCTTGATTTCGAGGCCGACCTGGATTACTCCCCACTTGATGAGCTCGGCTCTGAAAACGAGGCCGCGGGGGAAACTGAGCCGGGCGGCGGCCTGATCATCCCCGGACAATAAAAAACCTCCGATTCCCACCAGATGCAACCGAACCAAGAAATCCTGGTCATCGCGGCAACCGACGTCGAGCTGGCGCCGGCGAGAGAGCTGCTTGGCAAAAACGCTGCCGGGGTCCGTTTCGCCACAACGGGAGCCGGCAAGGTCAGCACTGCGCTCCGCACGCTCGAGCTGGTTCAGGAAAAACGCCCCGGCTGGATCATCCAGGTCGGCTGTGCCGGCGCCTGCCCATCATCGGGCCTCTCCACAGGCGATGCCGCACTGGCAGACCTTGAAATCTTTGCCGACGAGGGAGTAGAGGCGCCCGGTGGCTTCCTCTCGATGGAAGATCTCGCGCTGCCCCAGGCGGCCAGGGGGGAAGAGTCGATTTACAACAGGGTTCCGGTTGACGGCCCCTCAAAAACCACCCTCGAATCAATCCGGGCTGCCATCACCGATGGCCCCAGGATCAAAACAGGCCCCTTCTGCACAGTCTCCTGCGGCAGCGGAACAGATGCCGCCGCAGCCAGGATCGATGAGCTCTGGGACCCACTGGTGGAGAGCATGGAGGGCGCCTCGGCGGCCCTTGTTGCCTGGAAGCACCAGGTGCGTTTCAGCGAGATCCGCGGGATCTCCAACCTGACAGGAAACAGGAACCGCGAAGAGTGGAAAATCCCCGCCGCCTGTGAGGTGGCAGCCAGGGTGCTGGCCGCCTGGATAGAAATGGAGAGAGGCTCCTCATGAAGACCCTCCGGATAGGCCTCTCCCCCTGCCCCAATGACACCTTCATCTTTCATGCCCTCCTGGAGGGCATCGTGGAGCTGGAAGGCTACCGCCTGGAGCCTGTCTTTGAAGACGTAGAGACCCTCAACACCCTGGCCCGCGATGGAACCCTGGAGATCACGAAAATCTCCTTTCATGCATTCGGACACCTTCGCAACACCTACCAGCTCCTGGACTCAGGCTCTGCCCTCGGCCGGGGCTGCGGCCCCCTGGTGGTCACCCTGCAGGAAAATAAAGAGCTCGACCTCTCAAAAGCAAGGGTCGCAATTCCCGGCAGGCTGACCAGTGCAAACCTCCTGCTGCGCCTCTTCGCGCCGGGGCTCCGTCCCGATTCGCTGGTCGAGATGCCCTTCGATCAAATCATGGAATCGGTCAGGACGGGCGAGACCGATGCCGGTCTCATCATCCACGAGAGCCGGTTCACCTACCGCGAATACGGCCTCCACCAGCTGGTTGATCTCGGCAACTGGTGGGAAGAAGTCCATGCCCACCCCATTCCCCTTGGAGGAATCATCGCCCGGCGGGACCTGGGAAAGGAAACCATCGAACTGTTTGACCGGGCCCTTGGAGAGAGCGTGCGGCACGCCAGGACCACCCCCGGGGATTCCCGCGAATTCGTCCGTCACCATGCCCAGGAAATGGATGACTCGGTGACAGCGGCCCACATAGAACTCTACGTCAACGACTTCACCGCCACCCTGGGTAAAGAGGGGACGGCTGCTGTCAGCCACCTCCTCAAGGTGGCTGAAGAAAACGGGATCATCCCGGCCGGGAAGACTCACCAGGAATAAAAGATGGGAGAGTCCCCAGAGGCTATGCCCCCGGAACTCTCCCCGAACCCTTCCCCGTTTAAAAACCCCATCGGGGATTGGGAAACCCGCAAAGCCGCTGCACGCCGATCAAACCCATTCGGGCAACGCAAGGGATTGAAAAACCGTACAGGCATGGCAACAGGCTCCCCCGAGTAGGATCCTCCTAAACCGTTTATGTCGTCATCTGATACCGGCCACCGGTGGGAGACAGCAGGAAAAAGGCCCCGAACAGCTTCCCCGGGAAAGATCCCGCGGGAAGGGCCCACTGGCCCCTCATTATAAAATTCTGAATAAGAACGCCTGCCCGACACCTCAATCGTAGAGGTGAAAATTCAGAGTTTCCATCAACTATCAACCTTTTCACTCTGCAGCAAAAGCCCTGCAGGCGGGCACCGGCGGCACAGGATGGCAACAATTGACGCACCCCTTCAATCTGCGTAGAGTGTTGCGTTCAGAAAAGTCCCCACGCACCGAATCAACAGCACAACAGGATCTTCAAATGTCGAAACTTTTTGTCACTGACCTTGATGTACGAGGCAAGCGGGTACTGGTGAGGGCCGACTTCAACGTCCCCCTGCAGGATGGAGAGATCACCGACGACCGTCGCATCATGGAGTGCCTGCCCACCGTAGAGTGGCTCATGGAAAACGGGGCACGGACCATCCTGATGTCCCACCTTGGCCGGCCGGGAGGACAACGGGCTGAGGAATTCAGCCTCCAGCCGGTGGCACAACATCTCGGACAGCTGCTTCGGCGGGAGGTCCCCCTCGCAGAGGACTGCATCGGCCCGCAGGCCCAGGCCAGGCTCCAGGGTCTCGCAGATGGAGGGGTGCTGTTGCTTGAAAACCTCCGCTTCCACGCAGGCGAAACCTCCAACGAACCTGAATTTGCAGATGGGCTGGCATCGCTGGCAGAGATTTACGTCAACGACGCCTTCGGCACATCTCACCGTTCCCACGCATCCATAACCGGTGTCGCCGAGAGGCTCGATGAGTGCGCGATGGGCTTTCTTCTCAAAAAGGAGCTCGACCTGCTCAGCGGGGCCCTGCAGGATCCGCGCCGTCCCTTTGTCGCCGTCATGGGAGGCTCCAAGGTCTCCGGAAAGATCAAGGTGATCGAGAATCTCCTCGAC
This sequence comes from uncultured Planctomycetia bacterium, assembly GCA_964615885.1. Classification (GTDB taxonomy): domain Bacteria; phylum Planctomycetota; class UBA8108; order UBA8108; family UBA8108; genus UBA8108. The sequence continues at coordinate 10,544 of CAZTRG010000205.1, forward strand.
AAGGTTGACCAGCTCATCATCGGAGGCGGCATGTCCTATACGATCTTCAAGGCCATGGGGCGGGAGATCGGAAAATCACTCCTGGAGGAAACCTGCATCGAAGACGCCAACAGAATTCTCCAGAGAGCCGAGACCCTCGGGCCCGACCGCCTGGTGCTCCCCCTCGACATCCTCACCGCGGACGCTTTCGACAACGATGCCAACACCACGGCATGCCCCGCCGGGGAGATCCCGCCCGAGCTTGAGGGGCTTGACATCGGACCACAGACCATCGAGCTCTACAGCGACATCGTCAGGAAGGCGGGCACCGTGATCTGGAACGGACCGATGGGCGTCTTCGAGATGCCGACCTTCGCAAAGGGAACCAATGCCGTGGCAAGCGCGATGGCCGAGGCGACTGGGCAGGGCGCAACTACGATCGTAGGCGGAGGCGACTCTGCAGCTGCTGTCAAGGCGGCAGGACTCAGCGAAGCTGTTTCGCATGTATCCACCGGCGGCGGGGCATCACTGAAGTTCCTTGAAGGCGGCGAGCTGCCGGGTGTCTCAGCGCTCTGCGATCAAGCCTGAGGCGGGAGGCCCTCAGGCAAAAGGCTCAGGATTCCAGGCCTGGAAATTGTCTAGATAGACCTGCAGGGCCGGTGTCTGTTCTGCCCTCTGCTGAAGCCAGTCTGCGGCCTCATCGACCAGGGCCTGCTCCTCCTCGATCGTCAATTCACCTGTAAGCACCCTGGTTCTCAGGAAGACGAAATAGGTATCGAGAACATCATGCATGCAGTAGTCATTGATCTGGCGCAGCTTCCCCTCCAGGTAGAGCCGCCCTACCTGGTCACCGCTGGTGTCCATTTTTCCGGGTTTACCGAGCATCTTGGCCAGCAGGTTCAAGCCGCCCCTGATCCGCGAAGCGCCGTAATCGGTCATCCAGTCCATGAGGTCGATACGCTTGTCGGTGAAGCGGTACCGGTACCCGTAACGGTCATCCCTGAAATAGGCCGGACAGGAAACCCCGAAACGGAAAGCGTTGAGGGTCAGCAGGGGAAGGTCAAAACCCCGACCATTGAAATCCACCAGCACGGCCTTGTAGTGGCTGACTCCCTTCCAGAAGATTTCGGTCATCGCGATCGAGTCAAACTCGGGATCGTCGAGACAGGAAATGTCCAGGAGACGGAAATCGGCGGACACCCTGGCCACGGAAATCGCCACGGGGACATGAAATGAAACCGGGATAAAGGCCTCGGGATCCCCCACATCTTCAAGGTAGCGGTCGATCGCCCCGGCTGCATCGAGCTCCTCGCCCTGGTAGAGCACCCTGCTCATCAGCGCACCATCGACCACCGACTCGACGTCGTAGACAATATAGCGGGTCTGTTCTTCCTGGCTCATTTCGTCCCTGGCCTCCAATACGAGGTTCTAACCCAGTTCAGGGCGAACTTACAAGCCTCGACAAGAGTCGACAAATGACGATCGACTCATCGGGTAAACTGGCAGTATGCCCGCGCGGAACAAAATCAGGATTTACGAAACAGCTATCTGGGTCAGCATTGCCGTCTGCCTCGGCCTCTGCTCGCTTGGAGCCTACCTGACCTACAAGCAGTACCGCGACATGGGAGTTCTTCTCTACGCATCCAGGAAGACCGTCTCAAGGGATCTGGCAGACTCGCTGCGGCTGCAGATCAGGAACCTTGAGAAGGAGACCTTCAAATCCCTCTCTTCCCAGGCGCCGGATGAGCTGCCCGCTCTGCCGCCGGGAAACGAGGCCTCCTTCTTTCACATGCCCTTCCGCATACTCGCAGATGGCAAGATCGAGGGGGTCGGCAGCAACCCCCTGGCGGGACGCAGGCTGGTACGGGAAACCGAGGCGCCCCCTGCCGAATACCGCCAGGCTGTCCGGCTGTCCCACTCCAGCGCCCCGCTTGAACGGAAGATCAAGGCACTCAGGGACGCATCTCAGCGCACGGGCCTCTCCCCCGAATGGCAGGTCCGGGCCAGGACGCAGCTGGCGGCCCTCTATAAAAAACATCAGCGGGCTGCCGAGGCCGAAACCATCTATTCTGAAATCCTGGCCGCCCCCAGCTCCGTGATGGAAAACCTGGCCTGGCCGACCCCTGAACAGATCAGCCTGGCAAGGGCTGAAACCCTCTCTGTCCTCAACCGGGCAAAGGCGGTTCCTGGAGTGCTGAGCCAGGGGCTCTCCTTTCTTGACTCCGCCGCCAGGAATACCGGCAGCTACAGGAGGGAAGCCTACCTCCAGAACTCGCTGCGAATCCTGCAGAAAACAGGACTAGAGGTTCCACGGGAGCTGAAAGATGCCCGCAGGGAAATCCAGTCCTTGAAGCCGATTGCAGGCGCAGTCAGGCACGTCAGGGATGTTTCTCTTCCCCGGGAGCTGTCCGGAAAAACCAGCCGGTCTTTCTCAACGGCCAGGTGGTCCCTGCGCGGCTACAGAGACAATGTAGCCGTCGCCTGGAAACCAGCCGCCTCGAAGGCAGATTCAGGCATGATCAAGGCAAGGGGTGTCGTGGTTAATCTCCGGAAATTTCGCCAGCACCTCGACAGGGAGCTGGCACGCACAGCAGATTCTGGCTCACTTCGCGTGCTCCTGCCCGCCTCCGCCAGTGAAGAAGAAATGGTTCCCTTCGCCTCCCTCGGCAGTGAATTCCCCTATATCTCGATCGGGCAACCGAAAGCCGAATGGGAGAATCACCTCGGCGCTGCCCGCAGGCCCTTTGCCATTGCAGGACTGCTGTCGGGGATCCTCGGCCTCAGCCTCGTGGGCGGGCTGCTGATATTGAGGAGAGCCCTGCGCAGGGAGCTCAAGCTCGCGCGAATGAAAACGGAGTTCGTCGCTAACGTTTCGCACGAGCTGAAAACCCCACTCTCCCTGATCAAGCTCTGCTCTGAGACCCTCCAGCTCAACCGCCTGAAAGGTGAAGAAAAACGCCAGGAGTACTTCGAGGTGATCAACAGGGAAAGTGACCGCCTTGGCCATCTCATTGGCAATGTCCTGAACTTCTCAAAGATCGATGCCGGCAAGAAGGATTACGAGCTCAAGCGAGCCGACCTCGCCCCCCTGCTGAACCAGACACTCGACGCCTACCTGCTGCAGCTGAAGGAACAGAGCTTCACCTGCAGGCGCGATATTCCCTCTTCCCTGCCCGACGTCATGGCAGATGAAGAGGCCGTTGCCCAGGCCCTCATCAATCTCCTGCAGAACGCTGTTCGCTACTCCCCCGACAAAGGCGAAATTTCCGTGCGTGGCTCGAGCGACGGGAGATCGCTGCTGCTGAGTGTTAAAGACACGGGCATAGGAATTGCGCAAGAGGACCAGGAGCGTATCTGGGACGATTACTACCGAACAGCGGAAGCCCGGGCCCTTGGAACCAGGGGCAGCGGACTGGGCCTCTCCCTGGTCAGCCATATCATGGAGGCCCACCATGGTAAAACACTCCTTAGCAGCACCCCGGGAGCAGGCAGTGAATTCACCCTGGTCTTCCCACTGGCAAACGAAAAAGAGATGGAGCCCGAAAATGGCAGGTAAAATCCTGGTGATTGAAGACGAACCGGACCTGGCGATGGGTCTTAAAGACAACCTCGAGTTCGAGGGCTTCGATGTCTTTATCGCTCATAGCGGCGAGGATGGACTCGAGCTTGCTCTCAAGGAAGCGCCCCACTGCGTACTCCTGGACATCATGTTGCCGGGAATGGATGGGTTTGAGACCTGCCACGCACTGAGGAAAAAGAAGGTCCGCTCCCCCATACTCATGCTGACGGCATTGAGTGCCGAGGTCGACAAGGTCAAGGGGCTCGACCTCGGAGCCGACGACTACATCACCAAGCCCTTCAGCATCAAAGAGCTGGTGGCCAGGATCAGGGCTGCACTGAGAAGGTACGAACCCAGCCCTGCCCCCCGCAAACGCAGGAAACTCACAATCGGCAAGGCCACGCTCCTGCTCGACAAGTCGATCATTGAAATGGAGGGCAAAGAGATTCCCCTCGGGCATTATGAAACGCAGATCCTGACCATGCTCTCTCAGGAACCCGGCGAGATCATCGACCGCCAGCACCTGCTCAGCGAGATCTGGGGACTTGATAATGAACCCATGAACCGCAGCGTCGACAACCACATCGTCAGCTTGCGGCGCAAGATTGAAGACGACCCCAAGAAACCCCGGCACATCATCACGGTGCATGGATTCGGATACAAGATAGTCAAATGAAGCCCTCTTCTATCCTCACCGCCATTTTGCTTTTTGCCTGCAGCAGCTGGGTTGCTGCAGATGATTCGCAAAATCCAGAGCTGCTCCTGGAAAGGGCCTTCTATCTCGAAACGATCAATGGCTCACCTGCAGAGGCCCTCAAGCTCTACCGCCAGATCCAGGGACACAAGGGGATCCGGAAACAGGTCATGGCCAGGGCCATCCTCGGAGAAGCGATCTGCCTGGACGCCATTGGCAAGGACCAGCTTGCAAGAAAGAGATTCGAGGATGTAATCAAGCGCTACCCGCTCCAGGGAGAGGTCCTCAAGCTTGCCCGCAGCTATACCAGGAGCCGGATCTGGGATACCCCCGCACGCTACATGCCGGAGGAGATGCTCTTTTACGCAGAGATGGTCCAGCCCGGCGAAGAGATCATCCGCCTGTCCCAGGCGGTGCGGGGAACACCCTTTGAAAACCCCATCGACTCCTCCAGGGCCCTTGCAGCTGACCCGGAAGCGACCGCAGCTCTCCAGGAAGCCCCCAATACGCGCCCGAGCTGGATTGCCGCTATTCTGAACCAGGCATTGTTCAAGGAGCTCTCTAAGATCGGCGGAGTGGCCATGGGAATCCCGGCGGGTGGAGATCCCAGCCGTGACTGGATCGCCGTTCTTTCCCCTGGAGAAAGCAACGCGATCTCCAGCTACATATCCTCATTGCTGACACTCGCGGGTGCGAAACGAATCGGCTTCGTACAGGAGCTGCCACTCTATGAATTGAGAGGAGATGGTCAAAGCTCCTTTTTCGCGGCAGGAGAACAGGCTCTTGTCATGGGAGGAGCCCGCCGGGGAGTCGAGGATGCTGTTATTCGCTTCTCCAAAAAGTCCACCTCTCTTGCAAGCAACCCGGCCTTCCTTGAGCCCTGGTCAAAAAAGAAAGACGCCCTGATGTTTTTCTACATCGACAAGCCCTCTGTCCTGCTCAACCCTGCTGGCAGTTCGATCAACAAGGCGCTGGGGCTTGGCGGAGGCGGACCGGTATCCATCGCCCTCTCAACCAACCCCGCAGCGGACACCTTGCATGCAACCTTGTGGACAAGGAAACAGGAACCTGCGGCAGGCAGCCCCTGGGGACAGCTGGCGACAGACCCAGTCGACCCCGAGCTCCTGCGGGCAATCCCTCCTGAATCGCTCGCCTTCATCGCAGTTGCCGACCAGGACCTTGAAACAAAGCTGGCGAAGATTCGTGAATGGTTCAAAACAAATGCGGTGAACGAGATCCCCCGGACCATCGAGGCACTGGAGGCAACCCCCTTCAATTCACTGCTGGAGAAAGCCAGCTCTGCTGTCATCGGCTCCTATCCAAACGCTGCCCTGCTGAAAATATCAGAGTCGGTCAAGGAGCTGGGGAATCTCTCCGGGCTGCAGATCTACCGGCCATTTTATTTCGCGGCGTTTGTGTTCACGGAT
>CAZTRG010000206.1:0-10662 GCA_964615885.1 uncultured Planctomycetia bacterium
CGACAGCCTGCCGAAGCGCTGGTACCTCATGGAGAGCATGTCGAAGCCGGGGTTCAGCTCGCGGGAGACGGTTTCAAGGGTCAGCTGTCCGTACTGCTTCCCCTTGACCAGGTGTCCGGAGAACCTGCGTGTCTCAACGGCAGGTCTTTTTTCTGTATGCGTAGCGGCCGGCAGGACCTCTTCGGCGGCGGCCAGCATCAGCTTCAGGAGGAAGTCGGACATGACCAGCCGGTTGCCAATGTTGGCGAAGCCGTGCTCCTTCTCGTCCTCGGGGAAGGCCCGTACGGGGTCGTTGCCCTTGCGCTCCACCCGGCCGTTGCCGTTGTTGTCGACAAGCTTTGCCACTGCCCCCGGCCGGAAGGCAGCACCATCGAGGTAGAGGAGGTCCCGCAGGGTGTTTCTCAGCTCGATCCGGTTCAGCCGGCGGATGACCGTCCGGGCCCCAGTGCTCCGCAACCTGGCATAGGCAGCCTCCAGGTCGCCGGTCAATGCAGCAACGAATTCTTTTCGCTCCCCGGCGCCGGGCTGGGGCCTCTTTTTCGGCGGCATCTCTCCGAGGTTGACCTGGTCGAGAATTTCCTGCCAGGCCTCGAGGATCTTTCGATCAGACAGGTCGGTTCCGATGGTGTCGAAACGCCGGTCGTTCTTCTGTTTCTGGGGGCCGTGGCACGCGAGGCAATGCTTTTGAAGGAAGGGTCTCAGCTTATCGAGAGACTCCTCTGCTCTCGTGTTGGAGAGTGAAAGCAGAAAGATGGCCGTAATCCACAGCGCAATGCGACGCGTCGCCATCATGCCTTGGTCTCGAGTCCTGTCAGGGTGCCGGTGCTGGTTCCGAAACGGTCGATCTCCAGGCCGAAGTTCTGCAACATGGAGAGCAGGAGGTTGGCGGCCGGCACTCGTTTGCCTTTTTCAGCCGGGTAGACCTTGTGCTCGCCGTGCTTGAAGCCACCGCCGGCCAGCAGCAGTGGAAGATCCCTGGTGGAGTGCTGCCCGGTAGCCATGCCGCAACCGAAAAGGATCATGGTGTGATCGAAGAGCGTGCCGCCGTTGATGGGGTCTTCCTGTGCTTTGAGCAGCTCGACGAGGTGGGCTGTCTGGGCAATCTGGTTACGCTCGATCAGCTTCAGGGCAGCAACCTCTTTTTCGCGCTCGCCGTGATGAGAGAAGCCGTGATAGCCGCCGCTGAGGCCCAGGTCTCCACTGCGGAAGCCGGTGGTCAGGGTAATGGCCCGGGTCGAGTCGGTCTGGATCGCCAGTGCGACCAGCTCGATCATGGCCTTGAGGTCGGCAACGGTTCCCTGGCCGGGTTTCGGCTCGAGTAATTCTGTTTTCGGTTTCGGGCGGTCGATCCAGGGCCGCTGCTGGACAATTTTTTTCTCGAGCGACCTGACCGAGTCGAGGTACTCACCGAATTTTCTCTGGTCCTGCCGGCCAAGGTGCCGGTTCAGTGATTTTGCCTCTCCGAGAACCACGTCCAGGATGCTGGAGTGCCGCTTCAGAGTTTGGGTCATCTGGGCCTTCGCCTGCTGACTCTCATCCAGGAACAGGGCCCGGTAGGTCTGTCGCAGATCGACAGCCGGCACCTGGACTCCGGTGCGGGTAAAGCTCACCAGGTTGGCCTCGTTGACCTTGAGAACCATCGATGGGTAGCGTGTCTGCGCACCGACGTATTCGGCCGCCTTCTGGTCCAGGCTGATGTTTCCTTCGGGAAAGTTGGTCGCGAGGTATGGGCGTACACCGTTGAGCAGGGTCGGTATACAGGCATGGCCACCCGGGATGCCGTGGTCGAGGTGGGAGAAGACCGTGAAGTCTTTGCGATGCTTCTCAAGCGGCTTGAGGGTACCGGGCATCGTGTAGTCGGCCCCGTCTTCTTTCGGGAAGAAGGCCTTCTTGTAGATACCGTAATTATTCGAGATGCAGACAACCCGTTTGACGGATTTCTTGTTAACCGTAGCTGCTTTGAGGGAGGGCCCCATCGCTTCAAGCATCGGCAGGGCGATGGCTACTCCGGCCCCGCGAAGGAAGTGGCGTCGATTGATTGCTTTGCTCATGTCCAGAGTCTCCTCTGCTTCCTGGGAATTCACACCTTGCTAAGCCTGCAGCCATTATAGGCCGGGTTCAGACAGGTTATTCGCTTTTTTTGCTCTTGCGGAGCGATTTGACCAGGTTTCCCCAACGTTTCGAGGATGTAAGGAGAAAACGGCTCAGGCCAGTATTTCTGACACGGTTGCGGTGCTGTCGGCGAACCTTTTTCGGTCGATGCCCAGGGCCCGCAGCTGGGTGAGCCAGAGGTTTGCAAGCGGAGTGCCTCGTTTACAGTGCACGTGTTGACCGAGCTTCAGGGCTCCACCTCCGCCACCTGCGACGACCAGGGGAAGGTCGTTGTACTGGTGGGTGGTGCCATCTCCCATGCCGGCGCCGAGGGTGAAGATGGTGTTATCGAGCAGGGTGGTGCCGTCGGCCTCTTTGATGCTCTCCATGCGTTCGAGCAGCCGTGCAAAGGCTGAAACATGGAAGCGGTCGAGCTTGAGCAGCTGTTCCATGTGATGGGCGATGGAGTGGGTCATGGCGTGATGGCTGTAGGGCTTGTCCAGGATGCCCTCCCAGTTGGTGGCTGTTGTCCAGCGCTCGGGGCCCACCATCAGCGTGCCGACATTGGTCAGGCCAATCTGCAAGGCGGTCACCAGCAGGTCACCCATCAGGTGAATGTATTCGTTGCGAGGCAAATGCTCGGCCGGACGCTTGATATCGGTCGCAGCCAGCTCGGACTTGATCTTGTCAATGCGATCCATGCGAGTCTCGATGGTTCGGACCGCGTCGAAGTATTCATCGAATTTACGCCGGTCGGAGCTTCCCAGGCGTTTCTGCAGCCGGCGGGCGTTTTCTAGCGCGAGGTCGGTGATGTTGCGGGAGCGTGTGTGGGCCTGGGTGACGAACAGCCGGTCGTAGATCTTTCGCGGGTTTCTCATTGAAGGGGCTACGTGGCCGGTGCCGTACCAGGACATATTGTCAAAGTAGATCGACTCGATGTTGTTCTTGTGGTCGTTACAGCTCAATTCAAGAGTCGAGTAGGGTGTCGACCCTGCGATGCTGTCGGCGGCAATGTGATCCAGGGTGCGGGCAAGTGGATAGGCGGAGTTCTTGACCTCGTAGGGTGCGACGCTGGTGAGGAAGCAGGAGGCACACTGGGCATGGGAATCGGTGCCGTGCTGGAAGACGCGGTCCATGCCGGTGATGAGCGCAATTTTTTCACGCATCTTGTGCAGCGGTGCCAGGGTCGGCGTCAGCACCAGGGGGTGGCTGCCGGCCGGAGGGGTCTTGCCCTTGAAACGCCACACATTGTTCTGCCCTGCGAACTTTGGCAAGGCCCGGTCACTTTCTCCGGGGAAGAAGCCTCGACGGGTAATTCCATTCGGCAGGTAGAAGAAAGCCAGCCGCTTCGCTGGAGCCTCTGCCTTGCGACCCAGGGCGCCGGCATAGCTCTCGAGCCAGGGCAGGCTGAGGGTGGCACCTCCGGCACAGGCCAGGAAGTTGCGGCGTGAAACCGGGCGCAGAGTTTTTTTGTGGCGGCTCATCTTGGGAGTATCCTTCGTTGCTTGATTTTAACGGAGGTTGGGAGGTTCGCGATGCGTAAATTTCCTTTGCCGGGAGCTGACGTCATTTTTCCGTGTTTTTTTTATTTCCTGCCACCGGCTTCAGGAAAGTGTTCTTGTGCAGAAAGGGCTCGCTCATCGCGATGCCTTTCAGTACGACACGCAGCTGGTCCTGGCCTGCCAATGCGCGGGTGGTCAAACGGTCCAGCGTCGGCGAATCCGCCGGACCCAGCTCCCGGCCCAGTGCGTAGGACAGCAGGTGGGAGATGAATCCGCGGATAAAGCGGTGTTTCTCCTTCACGAGCAGCTGCTTGAACTCAACCAGGGTCTTGAACTTGTGCTGGTTGAACAGCACACCGCTGACATCCACCTCGCGGCCATTCTCATACTTGTCACGCCAGACGCCGGTGGGGCCGTAGTTCTCCAGGGCGAAGCCAAGAGGGTCGATCTTATTGTGGCAGCCGGCGCAGTCTTCGCGATCACGGTGGGCGGCCAGGCGCTCGCGAATGGTGAGCTTCTCGAGCTCTTCCCTGCTGGCCTCAGGCAGGGGAGGAACATCGGCCGGTGGTGGCTCGGGCGGATCATTGAAGATCACTGCGTTGACCCAGGCACCCCGGGTAATCGGCTGGGTGCGGGTAGGGGTGGCTGTCATCGTCATGACGGCCGCGCAGGTGATGACACCGCCACGGCGTGGATCGGTCAGTGGTATGCGCTTGAAGAGCTGGGTCACAACATCGTGGCCGGCCTTGGAGTTGCCGGCGTAGTTGGCGCGCAGCATGTTGTTCTCCCAGGTGAACTTTGGATCCAGGAGGTCCATGATCGAGCGATCTTCGATATACACGGTCTCAAAGAGGAGCAGCGGCTCTGAGATCATGTGCATGCTGGTGCGATACCCATCAACAAGATAGAAGTAGGGGAACTTATCATGATCCGGAACCGAGGTGATCAGGCGGTCGAGCTGCAGCCACTGGGAGGGGAAGTTGTCGCAGAATCGACCCATTCTCCGGTCATTCAGCATCCGGTCAATCTGTGTGCTGAGCGTTTTGGGGTCACTCAGCTTGCCTGCCTCGGCGAGCTCCAGGAGCGTGTCGTCAGGAATACTGCTCCAGAAGAACAGGGCCAGTCGAGAGGCCAGCTCGAAATCACTGATACCCTGGCGCCCCTTGTTTTCCTTGCCGGGGTTCTCCTTTCCGGGTGTTTCGTAGAAATAGAGAAAGTCAGGCATGCCAATGATGGCTCCGACCACAGTGCGCATCGCCTTCTCGAAGGAGGCGCCGCCGGTGACCTGTGTCTCTGTGAACTTTGCGAAGCGCTCCAGAGTGGCAGGGTCGGCCGCCCGCCGAAAGGCCCTTCGCAGTAACTTCCTGAGCCTGGAACGAACGGCGCTTGCCTCGGTGGCCCCGGCATCGTTTTTCGGATCAGCCTGTTTTCCCGGCGGCGCAAACAGCCAGCCCCAGCTGCGGCATTCCTTTGCGTTCAGGTCCTGGCTCTCGGCAATGGTCTGGCTGAGCTTGAGAAAGGATTCCATCAGCAGGGGCGAAAGCGTCAGGTGGTCGGCGCGATTGTCGAAACCATGCTCGGCGCGCTGGTCTTGTGGGAATGAAGCGACACCTTTGAATCCCTCCGGCCGCTGGTTATCGATGTCCTTGCTGAGCGGACGGCTGGAGACACGTACCTGGTCCGGCATCTTCCTGGTCTCGGGCTTGAAGTAATCCTGCCTCCGCCGCATCAGCCGCTCATTGAGACGGAAGATTGGACGGTCCAGCTCGAGGAGATCCACCACGGCATTGTTGTACTGAAAGCGGTTCATTCGCCGCATGGGCGTGGGCAGGAAGGCCCGGGTCTCGAGGGACTGCCGCAGCAGTGCCTCGAGCTGCGCGATCATATGCTTTCGCTTGGCCTCGGGCAGCTCAGGCTCTTTCTCCGGCGGCATCTCGCGATCCTTCAGAACCGCAACCAGCTTCTCAAGCAGCGCCGGGCTGGCCAGCAGGTCCTTGCCGGATTTCAGCTCAAGCAGGTTGACCTTGCCCTTTGCCTTGCCGCCCTTGCCGTGGCATTTCACGCAGCGGGCCTTGAAGGCCGACTGCAGTGATGCGGAGGGATCGTCTGCAGGCAGGGATGAGCAGATGCCTGAAAACAGAACAAAGATGATGAGAACAGCGACGGTGTTTTTCAAGGGCTCCAGTCTACTCTAAACAGAAGGTGTGGTGTGTTATGGGTTCAGCAGCCCGAATACATTTCGCAGCCCAGGGAGTTGTCAACTGGAGAAGGGCCGCAGGGCAGGCCTGGAGGGCCGGGCGCCGCCGGTGGAGGGCCACCGAGGAAAAGGTAGCTCAACAGGAAGATCCCATCGGAGAGGTCGATCCCACCATCTCCATTAGAATCAGCCGCGTCGTTGCAGCCGGGCATGGCCCCACCGGCGAACAGGAAGTTGAATATGAACAATCCATCGGAGAGGTCGAGCCCGCCGCTGTCGTTCGGGTCGCCACGATGAAAAGGCGTTCCGCCACCTGCTCCTTCCAGCAGGACGAGCAGGTGGTCTTCGAACTCGCCTTCATCGAGCCATTCGCTGTAGAGATTTACCTCGTCGATATCTCCCGGAAATCCTTCACCGGGCCCGTCAAACCTCCCGCCGATGCTCATGCCTGCTGCGGTACGCCCATAGGATCCCGGAACGGTAATCGGGCCGACGACGGTAAGCTTCTCCTGGTTTTCAGTCAGGTCCGCGACGCAATTGATAAAGGTCGTGCTGCCGTTTTCCCAGCGGTAGCTGCCGGCTGCGTAGTACCAGTGCCCTGCCTGGATGTTCTCAAGGAGGGTGTTCTCGTTGTTGACGTTGAAGGATGAGCCGATGACGCTGGCCAGGTCGTTGCCGTCTGCTCCGAAGGCCCCGAACTCGTTCAGCTCAGCACTGCCCTGGAACAGGAAGTAGCCGCGGTCACAGGCGACCCGGTTGGCGAGGATATACCCGAGGTTGAAGGCTCCGCCTGAGATGGTCTCCTGGGATGGCCTGAAGATCACCTCGAAGGAAAACTGGTCGCCCAGGGTTACGCTCGGAATTCGGAAGTTGGCCCCATCGCTGAATTCCACGCCGCCGGGAGGGGGGCGGTAGGTTGTTGCGGCCTGCGATGATTCGTCAAAGCCCGGTGTACCGTAGAGGATATTGCTCACCGTGGCCGAGCCGGCAGCCTGTTCCAGGAGATGGGCCGTGCCCCAGCTGTCCTGCAGGCGCTCGAAGAGGTCCAGGCCGTCAAAGGTATACTGGTGGGCCAGGGCCGGATGATCCTGGGCTACATCCTGGAAAGTAATTACGTCGGCGAGGATTTGCCCTCCAGTAGAAAGCAGAACCAGGGTGGCAAAGGATAAAGCCAGGCGACTCATGGGACCCGTCCTTTCATTTTTCCAGCGGTAAACCACCCTATAAACTGCGCGAGGATGAACCTGCTTTCAAACAGAAAGAGGAGGTCATTCAGTTTTGATGTCCGCCGCTGAGGTCCCCGGCAGTGGCGAAGTCAGCTTGAGGTGTCCGCATTGCGCTGGCGATGACGGTTGCGGCGGCGCCGGCGTTTGCCCCGGCTTTTTGATTTCTTCGCAGGGACGTCTTCTCCGCTGGGGTCGTGGGAGGACTTTTTGCGCCGGGGGGGAGTGCTCCTGTTTGAGCTCTTACCGGTCTCCATGTCATCCATCCATTTGAATTTAAATGGCAGCTCCTCGGCATTACGGGCCCGTGCGCCGGCTGACCTGTGCGATTGAGTTCCCGGGTCTGCCGGCCTTCCGGAAGCAGGCCTTGGCTTATGGGATCTCTTCGATTCGAAGTTTGAATCTCCGGATTTCCTTGAGTCGTGCTTTGGCTTGCGGGACCTCTTCGATTCAAAGTTTGAATCTGCGGATTTTCCTGAGTTGTGCCTGGGCTTACGGTCCCTGCGGGACTCGAAGCCTGCACCGTTCGATTGCCGGTTACCCTGCCGGCGGCCGGCCGGTTTTGACCTCCGCTGCCTGTGCGACGGGTTGCGTCCCGATGACTTCTGTGCCGCCTGCCTCTGGCGCCGGGTCGGCAGCGGGATCTGCATTCCCTCGAAGCCGTCAATAACGCAGCGCTCGATCGAGATTCCCAGCTTTCTCTCCATCTCCTCAACCGCCAGGAGATCGTTCTCTGTCACGAAGGTGTAGGCGCGACCTTCTCGTTCAGATCTTCCGGTCCGGCCGATGCGATGGGTGTAGGCCTCGGCAGTGTTGGGGATATCGTAGTTGATGACGTGGGAGACCTGCTCTACATCGATTCCCCGGGCTACGATGTCAGTTGCTACCAGGATATCAAACCGACAATCTCGAAAGCCCTTCATCGCCCGGTCGCGGGCACCCTGGGTCATGTTTCCCTGGATGGCGATGGCTTTCAGGCCGCGGTTCTTGAGCTGCAGGGCCAGCCGGTTGGCCCGGTGCTTGGTGCGGGTAAAGACGATCGAGGAGAAGAAGGCAGGATCCTTGAGCAGGTGCTCGAGAAGGTCCAGCTTCCTCTTCTGCTGAACGGGGTAGAGTCCGTGCTCGATGGTCTCGGCAGGTTTCGAGTGAGCGAGCTCAGCAACCAGCGGGTCTACGAGGATCTGCTCGGTAAGCTTTCGGAGATCCTTGGGCATGGTTGCTGCAAAGAGCAGGTTCTGACGTTTTTTCGGCAGCTTGGATATGATTCTCCGGATGTCCGGCAGGAAGCCCATGTCGAACATGTGGTCCGCCTCATCGAGGACGAGGGTGTCGATTTTTGGGGTCTTCACCTCGCCACGCTGGAGCAGGTCAAGGACGCGGCCGGGACAGCCGACTACGATCTCGGGTCTTCTTCTGAGGGTCTGGATCTGGGCGCGGTCGGAGACACCTCCGTAGACGGTAACCGTCCTGATCCGGGTTCCGCGCGCAAGGGTCCTGATCTCCTTGTCGATCTGGATGGCCAGCTCACGGGTGGGAGCAAGGATGAGGGCGCGAGGGCCGGGTCCCGGGTTTTTCAGCAGGCGCTGAAGCATCGGGAGCCCGAAGGCGGCCGTCTTCCCGGTTCCTGTCTGGGCAAGCCCAAGTACGTCGCGGCCCTCTATGACAGGGGATATGGTTTCAACCTGGATTGGACGCGGTTTGTCGTATCCGGCTTTACTGAGTGCTTTATTGAGAGCTGGGTCGAGGTTAAATACACCGAACCCAGCCGTCTTATCAACGGATGGAGAAGTCATCTGCTCGCTTTCTTGGAGCCCGTGGTTGCCTCCCGGTGTTTCCCGGGGGCCGGGACAGTTGCGCCGAGCCGCCACAACAGTCGAGGGCAAGGAGAGTCTGTTAGCTGCGGCGCGATCCTGAAACCAGGTCCTGTTGTGCGCCGTGAAAATAGAAGTGTCCGGAATCAACCGGATTGCGAAGTATAGGGGGCCATCCTCCCTGATGCGAATTCAATCTGCTCCAGGAGAGAAATATCACTGAAAACAGCTCTTATGGGAACTCGCCCGCGTTCGGAAGCCGGTTTGAGAGGGATGCTGGCGGGTTTCCTGTCATTGAAATGGTCTTCCAGCTGGTGCTACCCTCAGTCTCGCGGCCGGCTTGTCCATCCAGGGTTCATTTTTCTGCCAGGGTACATTTTCATGAATTGCACGATCCGGATCAGCTCGTTGCTTCTTCTCGGCGTTCTGCTGACCGGGCAGCCGGCTGTAGCGGAAGCGCCATCCCCGGAGCTCCTGGCTGGTCATCCGAGGTTCTCCTACGAAGGGGTAAAGAACATAGCTGAGATGGAGGAGGCCCTGCGCAAGTCGCTGGTTGCTCACGAGCGCTATTCTTTCTCACGCAGCTGGTGGAAATGGGATCGCCTGCGGGCCCGCTTTGTCGATGGCGGGCGCAAGGACCGCAACGCGCTGCGGATCCTGAGAGCTGTTCTGCGGGGGCTGCTCCTTGACTGGTACGCCAAGGCTGACGCGAAGGGCGAGGGAGACATGTTCTACATCATCTTCACCACCAACAGCGGTAACAAGGTTGCCCGCAAGGCGGAGGATGGCCGGACCCTTCAACGAGACTTCCACGGCGGCGGCTACCACGGCGGCTGGGGCAGCGCATCGAGGATGAGAATCTACGAGGAGCTCTCGCGGCAGAAGATGCTGACCCCGGCTGAGGAGAAGCTCTTTCGCAAGATCGTTCACCAGAGCCTCGAGCCGAGGTTCCTCGATTTCAAGAGGGGAGCCCAGTCTGCGAACAACCACTCCTATGGAAACGGCGGGGGGGTGGCGCTGGCGGTGAAGCTCTTCCCTGGCGCGCCGCAGGCCGGGGCAGCCCGCGCCTGGCTCGACCGGATCTGGGCCAGCCTCTCTGGTTTCGGCGACTGGAAGGAGTGGAACTACTATCCCTACGGGCCGATCTTCCTGCACGGGTTGCTCGATGTTGCCGAGGCTACCGGCAGGATCGAGAGCGACAAGGTGCTGATCAACGCGGTGGGGCGGCGGGCACTCGCTTTTATCCACGGCGGCGGGGTGCGGGGGAATCCTAACTCCGGAGCCCGCGGGCGTGCGGACCAGTCTGCGGTCTACGCCGACCCGTGGAATGTCGGCTACTACCAGGTCGAGACCTCGAGTCGCGATGGGAACTTCTGGTACCGCCTGGCACAGCACTACAAGGACCCTGAGTATCTCTGGGCGGCCGAGCAGGTCGCCCTTGGCGGGCGTGCGCCGGGGGGCGTCGCCTCGCCGGAGTACCTCGATGCCTACAGGCGGCGCTTCGGCTGGTTCGTCGAGCGCGGCATCGAGCCGAGAGAGCCGGTGGGCGGGTCTGCCATTGGTCTTCTCAGCCCCTTTAAGAGAAAGATCCCCGAGCGCATCTACCTGAACCCGGGCCTTGGCGCCGGCAAGCCCTTCGCCGCCTTCTTTCTCTACCAGGAGAAGTCGGGTCATCTCGACAACGTCGCCGGGCACCTCTACGAATATTCCTTCAAGGGCGCCAAGCTCCTGCACTCCTCCGGCAAGTACAACAACGTCTACTCGGGCGATACGCGCAGGGGCGGTGGTACCGGGGAGGAGAGCCTCGACCTGCTGCTGGCGCTGCACAAGCGGCATGC
>CAZTRG010000207.1:0-4717 GCA_964615885.1 uncultured Planctomycetia bacterium
CGACGCCACCAGGGGAGCGCCCTCAGAACTGCCGTCGCAAGGTCTCGCACCGGCGCCGTAGCGGGGGAGTTAAGGCACACAGGAAAAGCAATAGAAGGCCCAAAAGGGGGCGCCCCCGCCAAGAAGCAGGCCCCTGCCCCAAAAGCACCCCCGGGTAAAAAAGCGCCTGGGGAGAAGGCCGCTGCAGACCGGGCCCGGATTGAACAGATCCAGCTCCGGCTGGCCGACTGGGAAAAAAGTGGCGGGGTGCTGTCGCGCAACGGCCTGGACCTCGCCGGCTTCCTTGCGCCCGATGCCATGGCCTACAAGGCAGCCACCGCCTATTTACAGTTCAGGGCCAACCCGATGACCCACAAGCAGGCGATCGACAAGATCGCCCTCTCCCTGCCGCGCTGGAAGCGCTACGAAGGCCAGAGCCTCTTCCTTCTCAAGGTCGCAAACCCCCTCTACAAACAGGGAAAACAGAGAAACCGCATCTATACCCAGTCCAAGGGGCTTGGCGCCGAGACTCTCATCATCCGGGACGCCAGGAAGCGGCGCCTCAAGGGCAAGCTTGCCGGCCTGCCTGCCAACCTCCGCCTGGCCAGCCTGCGCTTGAAAAAATTCTGGCAAACCGGAGATGGTATTACGCGGGTGGCGCGCCCGGGAAGCCGCGAGAGCCTGCTGCGCAACCCCGGCTCCATCGGCCGCAAGGCCAAGCTCTCCAAGCCCTTTAAGGCCTGGGTCCTGGAAAAAGGGCCGGCAGAGCTCGAGGTGCTTGTGAGGCGCTCACAGGTTGCGGGCTCAAAGAGCCGTCTGTTCAGGCTCTCTTTCGAAAGCTGGAAGCTCTACGAGGGGCCCTGGGAGAAAGACCTCCTCGATCTCAACGAAAACCGCTCCTGGAAAGAGCTGGAGCCCCTGCCCCTGGAGATCCGCCTGCCCCCAGGCGGCCTTTCTGTAAGCCCTGCCCTGCAGGCGATTCTCGATGAGGCAGCCGCCCGCTGACGGCTGCCCCCTTGCCTGCTGCCGGCAAAGAACGTATTATGTGCGGGCTGGCTTCTGGCCCCCGTGGTTTCCGCCGCAGGATCCTGCCAGGCAGCCGGCAAGAGAAGAAGAGAACTGCAGTGAAGAGCGCTATGAGAAGAGGCGCTATGAGAAGAGAGGAGCGGCCGCATGGCTGAAGCTCGTGGCATCGAACAGAATACGCCCCGGCTGGGACCCTACACCCTTGTTGAAAGCTGCGGAGCGGGCCCCCGAGGCCAGGTGTTCAAGGCGGAGTCGAACAATCGGTTTTTTGCCCTGAAGATCTATCATGCGGAAACCCGGGTTCGGCAGGAGGACCTCAAGATCCTGTCGCGGGACTCCGGCCTGCATCATCCGAACATTCTCCCCGTCGAGGACCTGGGGACCTTCAATGGCTGGCAATATTCCGCCAGCCGCTATCTGCACGGCGACACCCTGGGCCGCGTACTGGCAAACCTGCGCGAAGATTGTGCCCTGCCGGACTCTCTCTGCCCCATCGGACCGGCAGCCGATGGCGCCCCGCAACCGGATCACATCTACCGCTGTGTTCGAATGATCCAGCAGGTCGCCGAGGGACTGCAGCAGCTGCACGATGCGGGCATCGTCCATGGCCGGATCTCAACAGGGAATCTCATCTTTTCCCCCTCGGGAATGCTCATACTTCACGACTTCGGTGGCGGTGGCCATGCATTGGAGAGCAATCTCTATTACCGTGCCCCCGAGGAGCTCCAGCCGGAAAGCTGGCCCGCCCACAAGGGCTCTGACCTCTACGCCCTCGGCGCCGTCCTGTACGAAATGCTGACCCTGGTGCCGCCGCACGGCAACAGGGGCATAGAACCCCATGAGCCGGGCACCCTGCGCCAGGACATCCTGGCCGGCCCGCCCCCGGCGCCGTCCTCCCTCGCCGGCGAGATTCCGCCTTCCCTGGAGGCCTGTATACAGAAGGCCATGGCCCTCAAACCGGAAAATCGCTACTCCGGGGCCGCCGCCTTCGCAGATGATCTCGAGCGCTTCCTGGCAGGAGAAAACCCGCTTGCCGCCCTCGAGGCCGAGGCCCGCACTCCGCTGCAGACCCCGGCCGGCTTCCGGCTGCCCTACCGGCTGATCGCCGCCTCGGTGCTGCTGGCGCTGACCGCCGCGGCGGCCTGGTACAGCCGCGAGGCCTCTCGCTTTGAGGCCGGCCGCCTGCGATCACTCAACCCCCCGAATTCCAGGACTGAAGTTGTTGAGCACATCTTCGATGCCATGGAGGCCCAGGCCGCCGGCAAGGAGGAGGAGGCCGCGGCAGCGCTCAAGGCTGCCGGGGAGCTCCTGCGGCCAAACGACAAGCTGTACAAGCGGCTGCAAGGGCTGGCCGAGAACCTGGAGCCCGCCGGGAAATAGCCGGCGGCGGCGGAGGTGACGAAAAAGAGCTTCTGCCGTACAATCATTTTCATGCACGAACCCGCCCCCAACGATGAACTCCGTCCGCCAGTGGGGAGGCGCAACGCCTGGTTATTATTCTTCTGCGCGGCCGTCATCGTCGCCGGGCTTGACCTCTGGACCAAGGCCGCCGTCTTTGACCTCCTGGATGTACAGAACGCCATGCGCCCGTCTCCGTCCGGTGGAGAGCAGGTCTATGTTGCCCGGCAGCAGGAGAGGTCCCTCGTCCCCGGGCTTTTTGATCTCGAAGCCAACTACAATTATGGCGCCTTCAATGGCTGGTTTTCCAGCCACACGAAGATGCTCGCCATGCTGTCGTGTATCGCCCTGCTCGTCATCGCTTCCGTGCTCTGGTATTCCCTCGGCCGTTCACCCGCCCCGAGTCGCTGGTTTGTTCTCGCCCTGGGCCTCCTTGCCGGTGGAACAGCCGGCAATTTCTATGACCGCTTTGAATTACAGGCCGTCCGCGACTGGATCAAGTGGTACGTGGTCGTCGATGGGAAGGAATACGTCTGGCCGAACTTTAACATTGCCGACAGCGGCATCTGTGCCGGCGTCATCCTCGTCATTTTCCTGGAGCTTTTCCGCAAAGAGCCCCAGGAGGACCCCCCGGAAGAGCCGGGGCAAGAGCCTACTCAACCCAGTCAGCAATGAACACGTTGGTGTTGCCGGGGGTGGAGTTGTACCGGTTAGAAGCCCAGACCAGCTTCTTTCCATCGTTGGAAAACATAGGGAATCCGTCAAAATCCTCGGCGAAGGTGATTCGCTCCTCTTCACCAGAGGCGATATCCACAAGGAAGAGGTCGAAATTCGGTTTGCGGCGGTCGGTACTGTGCTTGTTGGAGGCATAGATCAGCTGGCGTCCGGAGGGATGGAAAAACGGGCAGAAATTAGCCCTCCCATTGCTCGTGATCTGCCGAATGCCCGAACCATCGGCATTCATAACATAGATTTCCAGCCGGCTCGGCTCCACCTGGCCCCGGGCCAGCAAGGCCTTGTATTTCTCCATCGCCTTGCCCTCGGGGCGGCTGGCTCGAAAGCAGATGTACTTTCCATCCGGAGAGAAAAACGGCCCGCCGTCGTAGCCGGGGATCTTCGTTAATTGGCGCTGGTCACTGCCATCGGGCTTCATATCCCAGATTTCAAGATCGCCGGTACGGGCAGAGGTGAAAACGATTCTCGAGCCATCGCGGGAATAGGTCGGCTCAGCATCGTAGCCCTTGGCGGTGGTCAGGCGCTTGAGGTCGCCGCCCTCTGCATTGGCGCTGAAAATGTCAAATGACTCATAAACCCTCCACACATATGGAGGAGGCGGCGGGGGAGGAGGGGGGCAATCATCGGAGCCGAGATGCGTTGAGGCGTAAACGATTCGTTTCCCATCCGGAGAGAAATAGGAACAGGTCGTTCTCCCCTTGCCGCTGGAGATCTGCCGCCGTCCGCTCCCGTCAGTATTCATAACGAAGATCTGGTCGCATTTCATATCTCCGTGGGTGCTCTGAAACACCAGCTGCCGTCCATCGGAGGAAAAATACGCCTCGGCGTTTTCTCCTTCAGAGGTCAGCGGGCGGACATTCCGCAGGTGTTTCTCTCCCTCTATGCCGGGGACCGCTGCCGGCTGGCGATAGCCCGCCTGGCAACCCCCAAGCAATCCGGCCGCCACGGCCAGAAGAACCATCGACTGAATCTTTCCCGATACCACTGCCATTTTTTTCATTCTCCTGCCCTTCTGTCATATTTCGAGAGGAACGGAACGATGCCGGTCAGAATGAATTCCGACACCTGCTCGATCTGCCCCTGGAGCACATCGAGATCCTTCACCTGGGTGGGCGCCTTGTAGGTGCCCACGTTTTCAATGTAAATGGAACGGGGGTCGCGCAGGTACGCTTCCACCCTCACGTTAAACGCCCCGGGGTGCTCTTTGTCGGCAGGAAAAACCAGGCGGAAGCCGTGCAGCCCTGCCGGACGGCCAAAGCCTTGCAGGTCCTCGCCCTGCACCCGGAAGATGCTGCTGGAAAGAAACTCCCTGGCGGAGCTGAGAGCATTGGGCATACAGGTCGCCCTGACCGTTACCTGCTGAACCAGGATCGCGGGGCCCCCCAGTGCAGGCATCGCATCTTCGAGAACGGTCTTCACCTTCCTGCCAAATTGTTCAGCCGTAATGCCCATATGATCCTCGGCAAACTGGAACCGCTCCCCGGTCAGTGTCAGCCTGGAGAATAAACAACCCCCCCGGCCCCCCCCCACAAAAAACGCCCCCGAATAGGATGAGGAAAAGATAAAATAAAACAAAAAC
>CAZTRG010000208.1:0-25840 GCA_964615885.1 uncultured Planctomycetia bacterium
CCTGGAGCCGGGGAATAGCCAGGGTGTACTTCCAGCCGGCCCTGTAGTGTGCCAGGGCCTCCCTGATGAGTCCGTGCACCACCGGGCGCAGGGCCGCCCGGTCCCCGCCCGGAGCCAGGTTGGCCAGGCTGCAGCCGGCGGTCTCCAGCCTGGCAAGCGGAAGATAGCAGCGTCCGCGGCCAAGGTCGCCATCGATATCCCGCAGGATATTGGTCAGCTGGAGTCCCTTGCCGAAGCGCACGCCGAGCTCGCGCATTTCAGCTGCCGGCCAGCGGGCGAGCGCAGGAATTCGCGCCATCGCCAGGTCGGTCCAGAACTCACCCACACAGCCGGCTACGTGGTAGCAGTAGAGCTCAAGCTCGCCATCGTCCCTGCGCACTTCGCCCTCCCCGCTCTCTGCAGAGGGAAAACGTGAGAGATCGGTCTCCATTCCCCGGGTCAGCGTGGTAACGAGGGTGCGAATGAGCGCCCGGTCAGGTTCGGTGAAATCCTTGTAGAGCGCAAAGCACTCGCCGATCCGGCAGAGAAGCTGCTGCTCGGCGGGAACCTCCTGCGGCTCTCCCACCCGGGCTGCCATCTCCTCAAGAACAGCCGGCTGGGGCTCAGCTTCTTCGAACTGGCCCCGAAAATTCTCCAGGTGCTGCAAGCGCTCCTCAACCGGCAGCAGCCGGGTGTCAGCGATCGTATCGGCACAGCGGCAGAACAGGTAGGCGATGCCAAGCTGCGTGCGAACAGGAGCAGGCAGGATCCTCAGGGTCAGGTAAAAGCTGCGGCTGACGCCCTTGAGGATGGAGTTCAGCTCGCTCTGGATGGAAATACGGGCCATAAGCCCCACAATAACATGCAGCCGCAGACCTGCGCAGTACCCTTCGGGCTGGATAGCCCACGGAGGTTTTTTTTCTCCGGCGCACCTAGATACTTGTTGCGATACGGTGCTGCGATCTATGATGCGGCCAATCAAAGAAACCCACTGACTGCCGTTCATGAACCCGAATTCCTTCACCAACCGCTTCCCCATCACATCCTTCCTGCTACTGCTCAATGTGGGGTTCTTCGTGCTGCAGTGGATCTCCGCACAAAAACTCGGCAACACCATGGAGCTCAATGAGCTCGGCCAGAGAATGGATGCAGCCAACCTGATCGCAAGAGACCTCGGAGCCATTCATGGCGGCAGCATCTTCAGGGACGGACAATACTGGCGCCTCATCTCCGGCACCTTCCTGCATGGTGGAGTTCTGCACATCCTGATGAACTCGTGGGTTCTGTCCGACCTCGGCCAGTTCTGTGAACCGCGCCTGTCGAGGTCCAAGTTCTTCTCGATCTATATACTGAGCGCACTGGGAGGCGCTGTAGCGACCTACTCCTGGTCGGCTGTTTCGCTGACCTTTGACAGCAACCCGGGCCTGTCCATGAACGATGCGATCTCCATCCTTCTCGGGCAGGCGCCACCGACGGTCCCCCCGATCGTGGTGAACTACTGCGCCGCCCACACATCCGTTGGTTGCTCGGGAGCCCTCGCCGGCCTGATCGGCATGATGCTCG
Organism: uncultured Planctomycetia bacterium; assembly: GCA_964615885.1. GTDB lineage: Bacteria > Planctomycetota > UBA8108 > UBA8108 > UBA8108 > UBA8108. The sequence goes on from CAZTRG010000208.1 coordinate 1,543, forward strand.
TCTACTCGATCAAGGAGCGACACGCAGCCCTGCGGGCCATGCTGGTCAAATGGATCCTCCTGATTGCACTCATCACTTTTATGCTTCCCAACATTGACCACGCCGGGCATCTCGGCGGCCTTCTCATCGGTGGAATCTGCGGTCTCACCATGGAAGACTACGCTACCAGCAAGACCTCGATGCGCTGGAGGATCCCGGCGGGGCTGGCAGGGATAGTCATGGTCTGGGGACTCTACAAGGCCGTCCAGAATCTGGCCCTGGAACGCTGGTCCCTGCACTGACAGGGCTCCCCCGGCTGGATACCGGGGTGGAAACCGCCTGATTCATGGCTTTTCCAGGTCATTGCCCCTCGCCCTCTTCCCCCTGGTATGGACTCCTGCAGGGAACTCAGATGCCCCGGTCTGCGCTGGCCTTAAATTTTTCTTTTTCAGGACAGGCATTATACTTACGATCATCAATGTAGTCGGGAGCCTGCCGGGCAGGTAGTCCCGTAAAGCTCATGCTTTCAACCAGCAGGGTGATCAAAGAGACCGGATCATTGTTCAGACCAAGGGATAAAGACCTGACAAAGAACAAGCTCACCAGATCCCGGACCAGCCTCATCGTCCTGCTGCTCAGCCTCGCAGGCTTACCCTGTCCCGGCCAGGATCTTGAGTTGATCGAAGAGCCGGCGGATGTGGCGGCCCCCACCGGGGGTGAGGAAGCTGAGAACTCCCCGGCGGACTGGTTCAGCCTGGACAAGGAGTACCAGAGCGGAGCAGTTGCCGGCGAGGAGGTCGAGCTCCGCAAGGAGGTCGAACTCGCACGCAATCAATTCAAGGCAAAGGAGTGGGTTGCCGGCCAGGCCCTGATCGATGGCGTGCTCGCCAGGATCACATCAGCGGACTACCGCAAAGAGAGGCTGCTCAAGGCCGCCCGAAAGCTGCGGGAACTGGAGAAGCTGCCGGCAAAAGAAGAACAGCCCAATCCAGCTGGAAAGCCCCCGGCGAACAATCAGCAGGCAACCGACGATCTCCGCATACCCACGGCCGAGGTGTATTCCATCGACCAGGTCAGGTACCTGCCCCTGGCAGACGCCATGAGAGAACTGCTCCTGTCGCTGCCGGAAGAGGCCCGGGCAGCCTACCGGTCGACCTACGATGCCCCGGCTCGCCAGGCCCTGGAGGCCGCCCGCAAGCTTCCTTTCAATGAATCTCACGATGCGCTGCGCGCCGTGGCTGAACGCTACCCCCTCAGCCGGGCTGGCCGCGAGGCCTGGGAGCGACTGGCCGGGCGGCTGGCAGACAGCGGCCGCCTCGTCGAAGCTGCAGCCACCCTCGCAACCCGGCTCACGCTGCCCTTTGACGCCACCAGCTCATCATCCCGCCAGGAGACCCTGGCCCAGGCCGCAGTGCTGAACCTGATGGCCGGAAACCTGGAGTCAGGCCGGCGCTACCTTGAGGAGATTGTCTCCTCTCACCCCGACCAGCTTGTCCGGCTGCGTGGAGAGGCCCTGCTGGGAGCAGCCCTGGCAGATTCTCCGCTCCTGAAGAGCCTCACTGAATATGCGAAGACCTCTGCAGCGGCCCCCTCTCAATGGCCGGCTCCGCTTGGCGGCTACGAGCATGCAGGCTCAGCCGGGAATCCGGAAAAGCTCCCGCTGCTGGGCACAGAGGCCCGCTGGATCCACCACTTCAGCGCTGCTTCAACAGCAGCGGGTTCTTCCACAAGCTCCAGGCCTGTCCTGGTAAGAGCCCCCATCGCAATCAATGCCGGCCGCAGCAGCAGCTCTCTTTACCGCGGAGCCCACCCTGCCCTGCAGCTTGTCTCCAATGGAGACAATATTTTCTTCCGCGAAGGAACCAGCCTCGTCTCCCTGGAGACCGGGACCGGCAAGAGGAAATGGACCCACCTGCTCGACAAGCCGGACAACCATTCCCTTCCCCAGGGGCGCTTCACCCCCCAGCGGCGCTCTCCCGGACAGGAAGACTACAGCGACCTCGGCACCAGGAGCCTCTGCATCTACAAGGACTCCGAAGGGCAGCGTCGAATCGTCATGCTTGACCACAGCACCCAGATCGGCTTCCTGCGCTCAGGCCAGGCCGTCTACCGGCAGAACCGCCTGCTGTGTTTCGATGCTGAAAACGGCAAGCTCGTCTGGCGGGCTGGAAAAACGGAAGACAAACGGGATCCCATCTACGGGCTGGCCTTCACAGCTCCCCCCACCCCGGCCGGCGGATTGCTGGTAGCTCCCGCAGTGCGCGAAAGTGGCTTTTACATGGCCGGCATCACCTACGAAGGAAACATCAAATGGCTCACCCGCCTCTATTCCTTCAACTCGAGCTATTACCAGGGCTACGGCAAGCAGTTCCTGATGGGTTCAAGCCTCGCCGCCAGCGATGGAATCGCCTACAGCGCTCCCGGCACGGGAATGGTCTGCGCGGTTGAGGCCAGCCAGGGCCGGCTTCTGTGGCTGAGCAGGTACCGCGCCGGCAACCGTGAACGCCCCGGCAATACCTGGATCCACTCCCAACCGGTCCTTGTCTCAGGAGCAGAACAAAAGATCCTGCTGGCAGCCCCGGCTGACAGCAATTACCTGACCTCCTTCGATGCAGGCAACGGACGCCTGCTGTGGGAGAGGAGCTTCACCACCACCAGCAACCAGCTCCTTGGAGCCGACGAAGAAAAAATTTACATCAGCGGCTCCTCCGCCATCGCACTCTCACTGGCGAAGGGTGAAGATGTCTGGAAGACAAGACCCACCGGATCAGCAGCAGGAATGGGGTGCCTCGTCGGCGGTCACCTTTACCTGCCGAGGTCCTACCAGACCATTGTCAAGCTCGACCGCGAAGAAGGCACCGTGGTGCAGAAGCTGCGTTTCCGCGATGAGCGCGTTCCGGCAAAATTCAACAACAGCCTCTTTGCCATCGACGACCAGCTCTTCAGTCTCGGAGGCTGGGGGATCGCCTCCATCCTGCCCCAGCAGGAATCCTGGAAACGCTTCGCGGGAAAACCGGGAGCCAGGAGATTTGAGCAGGCACGCCTGCTGGAATCCGAGGGCAAATACGCCGAGAGCCTGGAAATTTACTACGAGCTGCTCACAAAGGTGAAGAGCGGCTCGCTGCGAAACCACCTTCGGGATGAAATCATCTCGGCGGTCACCAGGATCACCGCCGAGAATGGCGACCCGGCCCCCATCGACCGGATGCTCAGCTACGGAAGAACCGGCCGCAGCACCCCCTTGATCAGCAAGCGTAGCGACTACCTGCGCTGGCGGCTGAAAGAAGCATCTCTGCTGCTTAAAAAATCTCCTTCGCAAGCCCTGGCTGCCTACACGGCCCTGCTTGCAGAGGATGGAAAATTTGCGCTTTCAAGCGATGGCAACCTGGTAGATGCCCGGCTTTATTCCATCGATGTCCTTCGCCGGCTGCGCTACGACACACCGGCTGCAAAGGAGGACGAAGATCCGGCCGCAGCCGAAGAATTGAAGCAGGCCCTGGACCGGTTGCTCGCTTCAGAGGACAAGCGTTTCGCAGACATGCTCTCCGGCGAGCCTGGAGAGGAGGCCCTTCGCAAGATAGCCCTCTTTGGCCCCCACACCCCCAGCGCAGCGGAGGCACAGGCGAGGCTTGCCGTCATCGAGCTGGCAGCCGGACACCCGCAAAACGCCCGCAGCCACCTGCGTATGCTCTGCAGGGACTACCCCCTGCTGGCCGGGCTGCCGGAGATCGCCCAGCTGCTCAAGCAGACTGCCGCGGCCAACCCGGAGGCCAGGCTCTTGAGAGGGATCCGGCAACCTGGGAAAGAGGCTCCCCTGGTGCAGGCCTACTGGCTCAGCGAAGAGGAGGGAACTCTCGTCGGAGCTGCAGCGGGCAGCGAACCTTTCCCGGTTACCTTTTCACTCAAGGCCAACAAGCTTGTCGCCAAGAACCAGGCCGGCAACACCATCATGGAAAGAACTCTCACCGGCTTCCCGAAGATCGACACGATCAAGATGCGCCTCAAGAGCAATATCGAGGAGCCCGCGGTCGCCCACATTGCAGGAGACCGCATGGTCCTCTTCACCGCTGCGGGCTGCTATGCCTTTGAGCTGCCCGGAAAGAGCAGTCCTGCAGCTGGAGAAGCAGCTCCCGGGGAACACGAAGAGCCCTTCAATGCAACCGGGTTCAAGCTCGCCTGGGTGCAGAATTACCCCCACGCTCTTGAAAAATACAGGCAGCAGCGCTCCACCTTCGGATCGATCCGGACCTCGACAACCCGGAACCTCTTCCCCAGGGCCTATTTCTCTGCCGGGGGAGACCTGGTCGTCCTGATGCCCGGTGGAAAGCTCGTCTGCATCGACGGCAGGTCCGGAAAATTCCTCTGGCGCGCCGGCCCCGAGAATGCAGCCGTGAAAGGAGACCTGGTCCTGCAGGGAAGGAACTTCCTTTCCCAGTCAACCTCGCCTGCAGCCATGCTGCGCTTCACCCTTGCCGGGGAGGGGATCCGGAAGCTCGAGACCTGGGATCTTGTCACCGGCCCGAAGGCAATGTCAGGCGCACAATCCATCCCGGGTATCGCCGATGTAATGTCCGGCGTGTCGCTGGAGGTGAGAGCCCCGGCCTCCGGCAGGATCCTGTGGAACAAAAAGTCGAGCCACAAGCTGCTCCATGCAACAGCCGAGTCCATCTGGCTGGGAGGCGCGGGGCAGGTTTCTATCGTTTCCATTCGAAGCGGCCAGCCCCTGCAAAGGATTCCGCTGCCAGGCACCCTGCAGGCCTCCCACCGTTTCGAAAACACGCCTGGAGAGACTGTCACCCTCGCCTGCAGCTCAGCCACCCCCAGCAACTCCTACTATTGCGCCAACTGCGGCCGCATGCATACACGCAGCAGCTCCGGGCCAAAAGAGCTGAGCGCCAGCGGCGTGGCGCTTGTCCATATCGACAAAGATTACAAGACCCTCTGGGAGACCAGGCTCTCCGCCGGCAATACGGTTTACGATGGCAACCGCCACATCCTCGAAGATGGCCGCTGGCTTTTTGTATTCAACGAACAGGATACCAGCAGTGAAAAGTGGTACACTCGCGTTTCTGTCGTCGATCCAGACTCCGGAAAATCCGAGCTGTGGCTCCAGGTTGAGATCGCCAGCAAGGGCACAGGCCTCTTGCCTCGCATCAGCCCTGTAGCCGGCGGACTGGCTGTCGGTAATTCTGAAGGATACGGATGGTTCACGACAGCTGATCTCACACTCCCTGAAAAAGACGACTAGCGGAAAAAAGAAAGCTCCTGAGCAATGCCTGGACACTGTAAAAACAGGATCCCCCCTGCCTGCTGTATTCCCGCAGCCGGGCGGGCATGCCTCCTGCTGGCAATGGCCCTGCTCACCCCGGGCTTCTTCCCCTCCCCGGGTTCCTGCGTCCGGCTATTTGCCGCTCCACCCCAGGAAGAGAAGAAGGCTCCACCGGCCGGAAAGGTCATCAAGTTGAAGGCGCGGCCTGCCCAGGTCAAGGAGGTCGAGAAGAAAGCCGTCCCGGCACAAAATGCACCGCTCAAAGATGCCGTAAAGGCCCTGCAGAAGGCAATTACAGGTGAAAAGACCGAGCCGAAAGCCAAGGCTGCTGCCGCCAAGGCAGCAGCAGGAGAAACAGGTGGAAAGGTGCGCAGAAGTGCCCCCACCCCTCCTATGTTTCATATGAGGGATGGGACACGGCTCGCCGGAGTTCCCCAGGCCAGCAGTATCCAGGTCAAGACCGTCTACGGCCTCCTCACTGTCCCGATGAATGAGGTCGTCAAAATTCGCTTCTGTTCGAGCCTGGATTCGGGCCTGTCTGAAAAAATTGCCAAGCTCATCCAGCAGCTGGGAAACGAGGAGTTTGATCTGCGCGAGGATGCTTCCGAACAGCTGGAAGCCATCGGAGTCCCGGCGCTCAAGGCCCTGGAGACCGCCCAGAAATCAGAAGACGAGGAGATCAAGGCCCGGGCGGAAAAGCTCGTTGCCAGGCTCGATGAGAGCATCGAAGAACCCGATGAAGAGGAGCTCCACCTGGTCCCCCTCGAGGGAGAAGAAGACGAGGTAGAGACTCTCGAATTCACGATCAAGGGCAAGATCGAGGAGAAAGGCTTTCTCGTAAAGACCCGCTACGGATCTCTTGATTTCAAGCGCTCCGACATACTGAGCATTGTTTTCCAGGAGCCGCTGGTTACAAAGCTTTCCTTCGACGTACCCGGAAACACCTTCGCTGAAAAGAACAAGTGGTTCGACTCGCAGGCGGACCTTGCCGAGGGAGAAGAGTTCAAGCTCAGGTCCAGTGGGATCATCATTCTTGCAAGCCTGAAGGGAACCAGGTGCGGCCCGGATGGGACTCGCGCTGTCAACCGCACCAGCACCTCCTCCGCCTTCAAGAGTTTCCCCACCGGCAGCCTGGTCGGAAAGATCGGCAAGACTGGAAAACCCTTCCTGGTCGGCTCTGAATACTCCGGAACGGTAGAGAAGAAAGGGCGCCTCTTTCTCGGCATGGCACTTTCAGATGGAGTCGTGCAGGGTAAGATAAAAGTAGTTCTCGAAAAAAGACCCGGTAGCGCCTCATCTAATGACCTCTAAACGGTCCCGAGTGCAATTGCTCATTCCTGCCCTCCTGGCAGGACTCCTGGTCCAGTCTTCTCTTAAGGGGGAGCCCGGCCGCCTGCCGGACCACGTCACCCCTGAAATAGTCCGGATCATTGAGCGTGCAGCGCAATACCTCGTTCGAACACAGAACCCGGATGGATCCTGGAATAACCAGGGAGGCTATGGCAGGTACCCGACAGCCATGACCGCACTGGCCGGCACAGCCCTGCTGGCAACCGGCAGCACCTCCACCCGCGGCCCCTACTCAAAGACCATCAGCAAGGCCACCGACTTCCTGATGAAGACCAGCCAGCGCAACGGCCTCTTCGCCAGCCCGGCCGAACAGGGCCGGTCGCTTCACGGCCATGGATTCACCCTCCTGTTCCTGGCAGAGGTCTACGGCATGGAAGGGGATTCCACCCGCCAGAGAAGAATTCACGAAGTGCTCAACCGGGCTGTCCGGCTCACTGAGCGCAGCCAGAGCAAGGCCGGTGGCTGGCTCTACACCCCGAACCAGGATGGGGACGAGGGCTCGGTAACCGTAACCCAGATCCAGGGCTTGAGAGCCTGCCAGAATTCGGGCATCAGGGTCAACCTCAACATCATCCGCAAGGCTGTTCGTTATATCGAGCTGTCGGCAAACCCGGATGGAGGAATCCGCTACAGCATCGGCGCGGGGAGCTCACGTCCGCCACTGACGGCCGCCGCGGTAGCCACACTCTATAACGCCGGTGATTACGACAGCCCGCTGGCGCTGAAGTGCCTGCGCTACTGCGACCGAACCATTTCTGTCCACTCGGACATCAACCGCTCCTGGGGACATTATTTTTACACTCACCTCTATCTCGCCCAGGCGAAATACCAGAGGGGAAACAAGGAATGGGCCAGCTACTACCGTACAATAAGTCGAAGACTCCAATCCACCCAGGCCGGTGACGGCAGCTGGATGGGCGACCAGGTGGGGACAACCTACGGGACGGCAATTGCACTGATTATCCTGCAGCTGCCCTACAAGTTTGTTCCGGCCTATCAACGTTGAGTCTCCCGGCAATCTAACTATCCAGAAGAGCTGCGGAGCCCACGGAATCGAAGAACCGGGGCTGAAGGCAGAACTTCAATTCAGAAAGGACAGATCCAGTCGATGGCAAAGAAATCGGACCTCAGCACCGTCAAGCGTATGCAGACGAGCTTTGAAAAGCTCCGGGCAGAGATCGGCAAGGTCATCGTGGGACAGGACGAGGTTGTCGAGCAGCTGCTCATCGCGATCTTCTCCCAGGGGCACTGCATCATCGAGGGTGTTCCCGGCCTCGCCAAGACCCTGCTGATCCGGACCCTGGCGGACTGCCTGCGCCTGGACTTCAGCAGGATCCAGTTCACCCCCGACCTGATGCCCACCGACATCACCGGAACGGAGGTCATCCACGAGTCAAGCAGCGGCCGCAAGAGAGAGTTCCGCTTCCTCAAGGGCCCCATCTTTGCCAACGTGATCCTCGCCGATGAGATCAACCGAACGCCACCGAAGACCCAGGCGGCCCTGCTTGAATCCATGCAGGAAGGCCAGGTCACTATCGGGGGCAAGAGCAACCCCCTGCCCGAACCCTTCTTCGTGCTGGCGACCCAGAACCCGATCGAGCAGGAAGGCACCTATCCACTTCCGGAGGCCCAGCAGGACCGTTTCCTGTTCAAGATCTTCATCAAGTACCCGAAGCGGGATGAAGAATATGACATCATCCGCCAGACCACCGAGGGGGCCGGTGCGAAGGCCAAGCCTGTTTTCAGCAAGAAGGCCATCACGGATGTGCAGGACATCGTGCGCCGCGTTCCTGTTGCTGAGCCCGTAGTGCAGTACGCCATGAGCCTGGTCAGAAAGACCCGGGTCGATGACTCAACGGATCAAGATACGCCGGACTTCATCAAGGAGTATGTCTCCTGGGGAGCAGGCCCACGGGCCTGCCAGTGCCTGGTGACTGCCGGCAAGGCAAAGGCGCTGCTGTCAGGACGCTTCCACGTTGCCGTGGAGGACATCGATGCGGTCGCACACCCCGTGCTGCGGCACCGAATCCTGACAAACTTCCATGCGGAAGCAAGAGGCTATACCGTCGATAAGATCATCGATGAACTCATCGAGACCACTCCTGCCGAAGATAGCGAGGCCCTGGGCGATGGCGAAGTTCGAAAGGTTTTACGATCCTGAGGTCCTGGCCCGGGTAGGGCGTCTCGAGCTGAGGGCAAGGATGGTCGTCGAAGGTATCATCACCGGCCTTCACCGGAGCCCCTACCACGGGACAGCGGTCGAGTTTGCCGATCATCGCGCCTACGTGGCCGGTGACGACCTCCGGCACATCGACTGGAAGGTCTACGGACGCCTCGGGCGCTTCGTCATCAAGAAATTCGAAGAGGAAACCAATCTGCGGGCGCACATCCTGCTGGACTGCTCCGAGAGCATGCGCTTCAGCCACGCCGGAAACATGAGCAAGTACGAATACGGCGGCACGCTTGCAGCCTCCCTCGCCTACCTGCTCAACCGCCAGCTCGACTCGGTCGGCCTGACCCTTTTTGATTCAAAGATTCGCCAGCGGATCCCACCCTCGACCGGGAAAAACGTTCTCAACCTGATCGGCGAGATCATGGAAGAAACCGAGCCGGCTGAAAAAACCGGTCTCGACGAGGTCTTCAGTGAACTTGCTGAGGAGCTGCCCCGGCGGGGAATGGTTATCGTTATCTCAGATCTCTTCGCGCCGCGAGAAGATCTTGCCAGCGCCCTGCAGGCCTTCGGCATCAGGGGCCACGACACCATCGTCTTTCATGTTCTTGATGAAACAGAGCTCTCCTTTCCCTTTGAAGGCAACACCCTCTTTGATGGCCTCGAGGACTACCCCGAAGTCAGCGCCGATCCCCGCCAGCTGCGGGAGGCCTACGTCGCCATCTTCGGAGAGTACCTGGAGGAGATTGAACGCGTCGTCTCCACAGCGGGAGTCGATTACCAGCGGACGCTCACCAGCGACCCACTCGATGCGGCGGTCATCTCCCTGATCGCTGCAAGGGCCAGGATGCGGAGGATCAGGCGGTGAAAGCACTCCTCTGTTCCTGCCGTACTACTCCACGATGGGAGGCGAATCCATGAGCGGCTTCGTCACAAGCGGGCTTGCCTGGGCGGCCCTCGCCCTTGCATCGATCCCCATCATCATCCACCTGCTCAATCGCCGCAAGCTGCTGCGCATGGACTGGGCAGCGATGGAATTCCTGCTGGCCGCACTCAAGAGAACCCGCCGGAAGCTGCGGCTGGAACACCTGCTGCTCCTTCTCATTCGCACCCTGATGATGATCCTGCTTGGACTCTTTCTCGCCCGTCCAATGCTCTCAGATACCGAGTACTCCTGGCTGGCCGGGGCCCTGAAGAATGAGGAAAAAATCTTCATCCTCGACGATTCGCTGTCGATGAACCGCCAGCAGGCCGGTGGAACCACCTTCGCAAGAGGCCGGGGCGCACTGGTTGCAGAACTGGAACGCCTTGGCAGCATCAGCAGTCCCGACACCGCACTGGTGCTGCGCGCATCCCGGCCCCGGGCAGGGATCCGGGGGAATTTCTCTGATACCGAGAGCTCACAGAGACTCATCAAGAGTGTTGAGATGCTGCAGCCTACCAGCACCCGGATGAACCTCAGCGCCACGCTTGACAACATAGCAGAGGCTGGACTTGCCTCCGACAGCAGCGTTGCCCGGCCCCGCTCCCTCTCGATCATTACAGACCTCCGGTCCACCGACTGGACCGATGGATCCGGTGGGCCTGAGGAGTCCCTCAAAAAAGCTCTCGAGCGGCTCATCAGCTCCAGTGAAAACCCCCCGAAAATAACCATCTACGATGTCGGCTCACCTGATACGTCTAACCTTGCGATCACCGCGATCAACGTCACGGGAGGGCGTCCCGCCACAGGGATCCCCACTGAGATCCGGCTGGAGATCGAGAACTTCTCCGATGCGCCCGCCAGGAACCTGCGGGCCCAGCTCACCTTCGGCCCCCTCAGCGGAAAGAGAACCACGGCAGCAACAGCGGTAGCACAGCCTGTCAGCCTTATCGAAGGCAAGTCCAGCGGGATCGCCACCATCACCTCCACCTTCCGCTCACCGGGAAAATACTGGGCCGAAGCGCAATTGATGGGCGTCAAGGATCCCCTGCCTGAAGACAACCGCTACAGCTTCGTCATCGATGTGGTTGAATCGACCGAGGTGCTCCTGGTTAACGGGGAACCATCTGCGGAGCCCTGGGAAGGGGAAACCGACTTTATCGCCAACGCACTCTCTCCCGGAGCCGAATCATCCTTTGGAATCCTGCCGGTCGTCGTCACCGAGAACAGCCTGCCGGAAAAATCACTCGAACAGTACAACGTCGTTTTTCTGGCCAACACCTACAGCAGGCTTCCTGAAGAGTTCCTCCTCAACCTTGCCCGGTTTGTCCGCAGCGGCAGCACCCTCATCATCTTCACCGGCGACCAGACAGATGCCGCCGTCTATTCAAGCCAGCTGGGCCTGAACACGGAGGGAAAGCCACAGCCCTGGAACGGGATGCTGCCCGCCGCGATAGGAAAGGTCCTCACCACCCAGGAAAAGGGCTGGAAGCTCGAACCTGAATTCAACAATCCCTATTTCCGGCTCCTGGAGGGAGAGGCGGAGCCCTACCTCGCGCAGGTGATGTTCCGGAGTTTCTGGCAGCTGGCCCCGGAGCCGGGGGCCAGGGTCCTGGCGCGTTTTTCAGACCCTGATTCCAGTCCCGCTATTGTTGAAAAGCCCTTCGGTGAAGGAAGGGTCTTGCTGGTGGCCACCAGCGCCGACGACGAATGGCATGACTGGCCCCGCAACGCAACCTACCCGATCCTGTTGAGACAGATTATCGACAGTGTCGGCAAAGAGAAGGGAAGACAGCCTGAATTCCTGGCCGGACAGGCCATTGACTTCCCGATCGATGTGAGCGAATTCAGGACCGAGGCAGCCTACCTGGCTGTCGATGAGAGAAGCGAGGGTTCCCTCACCGCAGCCCCCACCCAGAACGCCGAGGACCAGGAAGAAGAGTTTCGTTTCCTGCTCGATAAACGCTTCACCTTGAAGACAGGCCTGTTCCGAATAGGGCTCGATCCGATTGGCGGCGGTGAGCGGCAATGGCGTGCCATGGCCATTCGAAGCGACCCGGAAGAGTCGGATTTTTCCTACCTCAGCGCCGGGCAGCTCGAGTCTCTCTACCCCGGCATTGACCTCGAGGTGGTTCGCGAATTCGCAGGATCCGGACGCGGCCATTTCGAAATCTCGGACCTCCTTCTGCTGGCCTTCATATTGTTTCTCTTCCTCGAAGGATTCCTTGCCTGCCGCTTCGCCCGCCACCGCGAAGGGAGGACCGGCTGATGAACAATCTACCGCTTCCAGAATGGCTCCTTCGATGGCTCTGCGGAGACCGGGTTGATTCCATCAGGGATGGAGAGGCCAGCCTGCGCCTGGCCCGTTTCCCCGAGGGGGATCTCGGCCTGCTGGCGCTGCTTCTCCTTGCTGCTGGCCTGGCCCTCATCTACATCACCTATTCCCGCGAGGGTGCCCTGGCCCGCTGGAAGAAGTACTCGCTGGCCTCGATCCGGGCCCTGCTGCTGTTGTTCCTCGCATTCATCGCCTTTTACCCCGTCATCGAGGTGAACCGTAAACGCGAGGTTCGCAAGGTCACCATCCTGCTCCTGGACGACTCCCTCAGCCTTGCTCTGAAAGACGGCTACCGGGGGGCGCCTGAGAAGCTCCAGCTGCTGGCAGAGGGACTGGGCATCGATGCAGCAAAGATCACCGGGCTCTCGCGGGCCGGCCTGGTCAACCACCTGCTCCAGGATCCGGACAAGAAGCTCCTGGAGCTGCTGCGTGAGAAGAACCGCCTCGAGATCTACACCTTCTCCAACAGCCTGCGCCGTCCACCCCTTGCCGAATCCCCGCCACCAGTGGCCACTGCCGGACAGGAGCCGGCTGCAGCCCCGGTGAAAATCATTCTCAAGCCCGAGGGAACAGCCACGAACCTGGCCGGCGCATTGCGCAAGGCCGTGGAGCAGCAGGCCGGCTCGAAAATAGCCGGGCTTGTCGTCTTGAGCGATGGAAGGATGACTGCAGGAGAAGACATCCAGTCCATAGCGACCTTTCTGCGTAAGCAGAAGATTCCTGTTCATACCGTCGGGGTAAGTGACCCGAACCCCGCCCGCAATATCCGGATCGATTCGGTCCTTGCGAGCGAACGAGTCTTTGCCGGCGACCCGATGAGCGTCGATGTCCAGGTGAGCCAGAGCAAGTACGAGGAGGAGTCCATCGAGGTCCAGCTCTTCAGTGCCCCTCTCCAGGATGGGGCTGCCCCGGGTCCCGAACAGCTCCTCAAGACCACCACGCTTCGTTTCGAGGCGGGGAAGGACTCAACGACGGCCCGCTTTACCGTTGACCTCAAGGAGAAAGGCCGCCACCGCCTGAGCGCCCGTGTCGCGGCCAGGCCCGAGGAGACCTTTGCCGACGACAACGAGTCCAGCACCGCGGTCGAGGTCGTCGAAGAAGCTTCCAGGGTGCTGATGATCTCGGGAGCGCCCAGCTACGAATACCGGTTCCTTCTCAACCTGCTGCGCCGTGACCGCCGTGTTTCGGTCTCAGCCTGGCTGATGAGCGCCGACCCTGACTACCCCCAGGGAGGAAACATCAGCCTCGAGAAGCTGCCCGCCACTGCCAAGGAGATGTTTGAATACGATGTCGCTATCCTCCTGGATCCCGATCCCCGGGATTTCCCGGCAACTCTCACCGGGCTTCTGCGGCGTTTCGTTGCCGAGCAGAATGGAGGCCTTGTCTTTGTGGCCGGCGAAAAATACTCTTCTGCCTTCTTCCGCTCAGCTGCAATGAAACCAGTCCACGAGATGATTCCCGTCCTCGCCGACCTGTCCGCCACCGGTGAGATCCCGGGAATTACCAGCTTCTCCACGAGGGAATGGCCCCTGCGTCCGACCCTGGCCGCATCCACCCACGACTCAACCCGGCTGGCCTCAAACCCCCTTCGAAACAACCAGCGCTGGGAAGAGGTTCCCGGGATCTACTGGTCCTTCAAGGTCCGCAAGGCCAAGCCCGGCGCCACCGTTCTCTTCAGGCACTCCGACCCCGCCCGGAGGACCTCAGGCAGGGACCAGCCCCTGCTGGCCTGGCAGTACTTCGCTGGCGGGCGCACGATCTTTCTCGGCAGTGACGAGACCTGGCGCTGGCGGGTCAGCACCGACGAGATCTACGACCAGTTCTGGATGCAGACCATACGCCACCTGACGGAGGCAAGGCTGGCTGGAGGGCGGCGCAGCGTCCTGCAATCAGACCGCAAAGCATATGACTTCGGTGACACCGTTCGCATCTCAGCCATGCTGCAGGATGAGAACTTCCAGCCACTGGAGGACGAGCTCCAGGCCCTGTCGGTTGAAGGCCCCGAAGGCGAAACCCAGGAGCTTCGTCTCGAGAAGGATTCCTCGACCCCCGGCTGGTACCGCGGAGTTTTCATCCCGCGCCACCTGGGAGCCTACAAGCTTCGCCTTGCCAACGGAACCACCGCAAGCCTGGAGGTTGAACCACCTGAAATTGAATTCCGCCAGCCGCAGCTGGACGAACAGAGCCTGGGACAACTTGCCTCGATGACCGGGGGCTCCTACAACCCGATCTGGGCAACCGGAACCATTCCCAGCCTGATCGACCAGAAACCGGAAATCATCCAGTCAAAAGATGAGCCCATCACCCTCTGGGATAACTGGCTCATCCTCTGCATTCTCGCGGGTCTCCTGAGCATTGAATGGATTCTCAGGAAGCTGGCCCAGCTGTTGTGATAGCAAACAGGAAGACACCTTGAGCTCTGAAAAAACCACCAGCAGGAAACAAGACCCGGGAGGCCGAATTCGTGACCGGCTCCAGTCCCTCAGGGAGCTTGTGCGCGCCTCCATCTGGACACGGGGCCTCTCGATCCTGGTGGTATCCCTGGCGGTGCTGGCCTGCCTCTCCTTCGGAATCGACCGGGCCTTCCGGCTCTCGGTAACGGGGCGCAGCATTGCCCTGGTTTTCTACCTTGGAGGCCTTTGCTGGATTACCTGGAAGACCCTGGTGAAACCGGCCCTGCTGGCGCTGAGCGACTCAGTGCTTGCCGACCTCGTTGAATCCAGGTTCCCGGCCCTCTCCGACAGCCTGCGAAGCGCGGTGAGCTTCCTGGGGGAACCTGTCGACACCTCGAAAACGGATCATGGACTGACCACCCTGCTCAAAAAAGAGGTGACCAGGCAGGCTGCAAAGGACACGGAGAAGCTCCAGTTCAGCGAGGTGGTCGATTCAAAGAGAATCTCGGAATCGATTGTGATGGCTCTCTGTGCAGCATGCGTGGTCGGCGTGCTAGCCAGCTACACCGGTGACTCATTCGGTATCTGGCTGCAGCGCCAGCTTCTGCTTTCAGAAAAGAACTACCAGTACCAGAGCGAGCTGGAGGTGCTCGGTCTTGAAGATGGAGTGCTGGCCATTCCGCGCGGAGACACGCTCAGGATTGCGGCAAAAACCATTGCCGGCAAAGAAAACCCTGCCAGGGTCTCCATCCGCTTTGAATACAGCTCAGGAAGAAGCCGGCACTACATGGATGGCGGCGGAACAGAAAACCCCGACCGTTTTGAGTTCGAGCATCCCTCCGTCACCGAAGACTTCTCGTTCCAGCTCGTTGAGGAAGGCCGGGGCTTCTTCAGCAACTACCACTCCCCCCGCTACAGGGTCAGGGTCCAGGAACGGCCTGAGGTTGAGAGCCTCACCATTGAGCGCAGCCCACCGGAATATACCGGGCTTGGAGTTGAGCGAATCGAGGGCGATATCGGCGAGCTGGCAGTCCCGGCCGGATCGCGGCTGAGCATCGAAGGCCGCAGCAACAAGAAGCTGGAAGGCGCTGTACTGGAAACCGAGGGCAAAAAAATCCCTCTCCAGCCCAGCCCGGAAGACCCCCGGGTCTTCACCGGTTCGTGGGAGCCGGGCTCAGGAGGAAGCTGTCTCATCCGGCTCCAGGACAAAGAGGACGTAGCTCCTGAGGGGCCCTTCCAGTTTTCCGTGCACATGGTCGAGGACCGCGCGCCGCTGGTCCAGGCCCACACGAAAAATATCGGGCAGATGATCACAGCGCAGGCCCGCATACCTCTCATCGTGAATGCCCGCGATGATTACGGAATCGACTCAGCCTGGCTGCGCTGGACACTTGAAGACCCCGAGGGAGCTGAAGACCCGGTCGAGATTCCACTGCCCCTGGCCGAAGGGGAGCTGCCCAGCAGGGAGGCGCTCAAGGTCGAGCAGGCCTGGGAGATCACCTCCCTGGGAATCCAGCCGGAAAAGCGTCTGAACCTCCAGGTCGGCGCCGGGGACAACGACAGAATCTCCGGCAGCAAGAAGGGCTATTCCGGGATCATGAGCTTCCTGGTCGTCACCCCGGAAAAGCTGGGAGAAGAATTCCTCCGGCGCGAGTTGGAGCAGCGCCGGGTCCTTGAGCGCCTGACAAAAGAAGAACGCAGCGTCCGCGACAGGATCTACAGAATGGTTGATGAAACCTGGAGCAAGCCGGGCGCGATCAGCAGGGAGGAACTCGAGAAGATGCGGAGCCTGGCCGCCACTGAGCGCCAGCACGGCCGCCAGCTGCAGGCAATTGCAGCCGCGGTTGAACAGATCCTGGAGGAGATGAAAAACAACAGGATTGGAGAGGCCGATGACATCGAACGCCTGGCTGAACTGATCATCGATCCCCTGAGAACCCTCGGCACCCTGACACTGCCCCAGATCGAGGCCCGGCTGAAATCGATAGGGGATCTTCCGGATGAGAAGAGCCGCGTGGCGGCCGGCCTCGAGCTGGGCCGCACCGTTGACGCAAAAATCCAGGAAATGGAAAATATTCTTATCCAGATGCAGCGGCTCGAGGGATTTACTGAGATTGTAAAACACCTTCGGGCTATCATCAGAACACAGACTGAATCGGCCGGCGCGATCAGGGAGGCCTACAGGAGCCTGATCGACGACATTTTTGAAGACGATCTCTTCGAAGAGGACAAGGGCGAAAACAGGAAATGAGAATCCAGGCTGAAACAGGCAGAACGAGAGCAGGGTACAGCGCACTGTCCGCCCCCATCCTGGCTGCCATTCTTACCTTGTCCTTCGCCGCGGCCCCGGCCCAGGAAGCCGGGCCCGGCGGAAAAGAAAAGCCCGGCAAAGAGGCTGCCGAGGCCAACAAGAATGAGCTCGGCAAGATCAAGCAGGAGGAAGCACTGAGAAGCCTGCAGAGACTCGAGGCCCTCATGCAGAAGCTCGCAGCCCGCGCCAACGAAAGAGATCCTGCCAACGTGGCAAAACTGCGAGAGGCATTTTCTCTCTCTCGTGAGATCCAGATCCGCGAGAGCATGCAGCAGATCCTGGCGCTGATCAAGTCCGGCAAGCTCGACCGGGCGGTCCAGGTCCAGAAGAAGGTCGAGTCCGACCTCCAGATTGTTCTCGACCTGCTCCTCGATAGAGAGCTCGACCCCAGGAAACTCCTCAAGGAAATTCGCCGATTGCGCAAAATCCTGGCCGATCTCGACCAGGTGATCGAAGAGGAAATCGGGGAGAAGATTGACTCACAGGAGGCTGAACAGGCCGGCGCCGACGCCGAAGAACTGAAGAAAACCCTGGCCCGCCTCGAAGACCTCATCCGCAAGGAAAAAGGAATCGAGAAGGATGCCGCTGCCGCGGAATCCCCCTCCAATCTCAAGGATGTCGGGGACCGCCAGGCCGGTATTCGAAAAGACACCGGCGAGCTCCTTGGTGAAGATCTCAAACGAGGCCAGCGTGCACGCGAACGCGCACTCGAAGATGATCACGACGAAGATGATCACGACCATCCACCGGGTGAACCCCAACCCGAGAAGAAAGAAAAGGAGCACCAGCCGGCGGAGGCCGGACAACTCCTCGACGAAGAAAAACTTCAGAAAGCCATAGAGGCCATGCAGGCCGCTGAGGCCTCACTCGCCGGCAAGGGAGCAGAAGGCAAGGCGCAGGCCGCTGCCAGGGCCGCAGAGGCCCGCCAGGCCCTGGAGGAGGCGGCCACGTCTTCCAGCCAGAAACTTGAGGAGAGCCGCTCCAGCCGGGATTTCCCGAAGCTGAAGAAAGAACAGGACTCCACCGGGGAAAAAACCCGGGAGCTCCTTGAGAAACTCTCCAAGCGAATACCGGGGGTGTTCTCTCCCGAGGGCGGCATTCCCGGCAAGGCAGATGTCGCGAAGGCCTCGGAGAACATGTCGGGTGCCTCCGGGAACCTCTCAGGCGGCAAGGCCGGCAAGGCTTCGGAAAACCAGGAAGAGGCCATCGAGAATCTCGAGAAGGGGAGGGAAAAGGTGGAGCAGACCCTCGAGGCTCTCCAGGAGGCCTTCCGGAATCAGCTCATCGCCTACCTGAAACAGAAATTCACCCACATGTTGAGCGAGCAGAAAGCAGCCAGTCATTCCACCCGCTCACTCGATCTCAAGCTGCGGGCCCTCAGCCTTGCAGCGGGAGGCAAGACTCCCACGGTCGGTATCAAGGACAGGCAGCTGGCCCAGCAGATTGCTGCCAGGGAATTAAAACTGACTGCTGTCTGCGATGACATCCTCGATGTACTGAGTGAAGACGGAACAACCCTGGTCTTCCCCGAGATCGTTACCGAGCTGCAGGCCGACCTCGAACATGTTGGAGAATCACTCGGAAACCTCCAGACCGGCAAGGCCACTCGAATGGTACAGAAAGACATCGAGGACACCCTTGTCGAGATTCTCGCGGCCCTTGAGGAGGCCGCCAGGAAGCCGCCGCCACCTAATCCCAACCAGGGGCGGCAGAAGCAGAACCAGAACAGCTCAGCTCCACTGCTGGCAAAATCAGCTGAATTGAAGATGGTCCGTGCGCTGCAGGTCCGCGTCAACCGGAGAACCGAGAGATTCGACGTCCGCCGGGAAGGTGAGCAGCTGTCTGTTGAGGCAAAATTACAGCTCCAGGAAATCGGCCGTAAACAGAAAGAGGTCGAGAAACTTTTAAGGAAAATTGCAGGCTCAATAGGCCAGTAAAGCTCTCCTGCAGGCCCATTGCCGAATGGTCCCTTCTTTTTCTTTGACCTTCCAGGGAACAGAACAACAATAGACTAATGAAGTGAGTCGGCGTCTTCCAGGCACCTCTTGCGGGTAATCAAATGGCTCCAGGAAATTTCATTCATTCCATCTCCGCTGCTGTGCTCTCCTTCGTATTCTTTTACGGGGTAGCGCCATCCCCCCTCTCCGCACAGCATCCCAGTGAATTTACCAGCCGGGACAAGACGGAGATCTTCATCCAGCATCTCGTCAAGACCATGAAGCTCGATCCCAAAAGGTACCGTGCCATGGTTCTTGAATACGAAATCGGCTCCGCACTGCGCGAGATCTCCCCGGAGATTGCAGCCGACCTCGACTCGGTGGATTTTATCCGCAGCAGTCTCCGCGAGCTCTATCCGGTCTACCACGGTGCTTCCACGGCATTTGAAGGGGGAAAGATCGAGGAGGCCGCAGCAAGCCTCGCCAGGCTTGATACCAGCGCCATCGGAAACCGGCCCAATCCCTACCTGCACGCCTATGCCCTGCTGCTGGAGGCCGAGATCGATTTCGGCAAGGAGCGCTACCAGCAGGTTATCCAGAAGTGTGAACGCCTCAGCAGGGAAGCCCGTACCTTGCTGATCGCTGACTGGCGGGCCTGTGAGCTCATTGCCCTGTCCTACAACAGGCAGAAGGAGACACTGCTTGAGTTTGCCCAGTATGCCCTCCTGGTGACGGATTATGACAACCTCCCCGGAACCCTCAAGCAAAAGGCTGAGGAGCGACTCGCTGTCCTGAAGGACGAACACGGCAAGCCCCTGCAGACCGTGGCGGGCTGGATGAACAAGGTCGAAAAACTCATCTCCCGCGAAATCACCAGTGAGGCACCAACCCAGAAACAGGAACAGGGCATCGTTGTAGCCCTCGACAAGCTCATCGAGCTGCAGGAAGCCGTCGAACGGCAGACCTGCCCTGACTGCGGCAAGGGTGGCTGAAGCGGCTGCGGAAACGGCCCCCCGGGCGGGGGCAAGAGCGCCAACCCGGCACGTGTGTCCAAGCTGCCCGAAGGCGGCGATGGAACCGTCAGCCTCCGCGGTGCAGCCCGCAAGGCCAGGGGCTCAGCCTGGGGGCTCCTCAAGGACAGGGATGCTTCACGTGCCCTGAAGAGCTTCGGCGGCAAGCTGCCTCCCCGCTACGAAAAGCTGCTCAAGAAATACTACGAAGCTCTCTCCAAGGAACCCTGATTTGACTGTTCCGGCCAAGGGGAACCGAAGGAGCAGGAGGGTTCGCATCCTGGCGCTGGCACTGGGAAGTTGGCTCACCGGCCTCTGCTGGCTCTACGGGGAAACCCCGCAGCTACCTTCCGAAGACGGCCCCTCTATCGCAGTCGAGCTTGTATTTGCTGATGGAAAGAAGCTTGCCGGGAACCTCGATCAGCTCTCCTCCACCTCGATCTCACTGAAGAACACCCCGCAAGCTGTTGCCCTCCTGGAAGTTCACGAGATCCGCCTCCCCGTTAAGAGCTCAGGCAAGACCCTCGATTTCTCCAGTGGACCTGTTATAGCTTTTCGAAGTGGCGAAAAAATACTCGGTCGCCTGCTTGAAATCAAAAACTCTGACACAGGCCCACTCGCCAGTCTCAGCCTTGGAATCGAAGGGTTCCCCCCCCTTTCAGGCCGCCTGGCCGCCCTCGCAGCCTTCAGGCTCAGAGAGGCCTACAAGGACGACCCGGTTTTCGAGCAGGCTCTCGAGGCCCCTCCACCGCCACAGGACGTATTTATCCTGCGGCGCTCAGGCCTCCTGAGCGTGACCGGAGTATTCCGGGGAATCGACAAGGATTACCTCCAGGTCGAGCTTGGCGGCAAGCGCAGCCGCGTTCGCCGCCAGCTTGTCCAGGGAGTAGTGCTCACCCCGATCGCCTCCGGTCAAAAAGATGCGGAGCCCCCTGCACGGCTTGAAATCCCCGGCCTTGGACAGCTGCCGGTTTATATCAAGGGAATCGAACACACCGAAAAAGGACCGGTTCTGCTCTTTCGGCTACCCCTGTCAGCTGGAGTTAGCGTACAAAAGCTCCCGCTCTCGGCGATTGGGAAGATCCTGCCCGCCAGTGACAAGATCGTATTCCTGTCAAACATTGAACCTGCCCGGGTCGAGGAGACCGCTGTTCTCGGTAAAGCTTTCAGCTATCGCAAGGACCTGAGCGTAAGTGGAGATCCGCTGCGGCTGAAAGGACAGACCTACCGCAAGGGACTCGGGGTGCACTCGCGAACCGTTCTCGATTATTCTCTCAACTCACAGTACAGCAACTTTGCCGCCACAGTGGGAGTTGATGATTCTTCACGCGGGAAGGGTTCGGTAACTTTTGTGGTATTCGTAGATGGGAAAGAACGCCTGCGCGAAAACTTCGACTCCGCCAGGAAGCCACTGCCCATATCCATCTCCGTGGCAGGCGCAAAGACCCTTCGTCTTCTGGTAGACTACGGGGAAGATCAACTCGATTTTTCCGATCATGCCGACTGGGCCAACGCTCGCCTGGCCAGGTAAGTTCCAGGGTAATTGTCAAAACCAACCTCCCCATGAAAAAAACACTCTGCCTCCTGGCTCTCTTAACAGCTCCCTCCTACTGTCTTGCACAGGACGCCCCGAAGGCGGCTCCGAAGCCGCGGGCCATCCAATGGAGAGAGAGCTACCCGAAGGCCCTGGAAGAAGCAGCCCGGGCCGCAAAACCCATCCTCGCTGATTTTGAAGCGGATTGGTGCGGCTGGTGTAAAAAACTCGACCGCGAAACTTTTGGTAACGCAGCGGTTATCAAGCTGGTCGAGGCCTTCTTTATCCCGGTGCGCATCGACACCGACCACCAACCGAAAATTTCAGCGAAATTCGAGGTCAAGGGGCTGCCAACCATTCTCCTGCTCAGCCCGGAAGGTAAAGAGCTCAAGCGCCTGAGCGGATTCCGGCCGGCTGATAAATTCCTCACCGAGCTGCGCCAGGCCGTCAAGTCAGCTGCAGCGCTGGACGAGCTGCGCAAAGCCGTCGAAAAGGACCCCGGTGATCTCGACTCGGTTCGTGCATGGGCCCGGGCAAGCTTTGCTTCGGGCAACCCCGCCGCAGCAGAAGAGATCCTCTCAGACGCCCTCAAGCGCAAACCAATGGAGACCTCCCTCCTGCTGGAGCTTGCCGACATCAAGAGATCGGGTGGGCAGGCCAATGAAGCACGCAAGCTCTACAAACAGATCCTCTCCCTTGGCGAGGCCAGGGGAGGCAGCAGCTTCCAGAAAGCCCATCTGCCGCTGGCGCGGCTCCAGCTTGGAGGCAAGCAATACAAGGCTGCACTGGAAACTCTCTCGGCTTATATCAGCCGGGTCAAAAGTGGAAAGGGTCTTCCTGAAGCCTATTTTCTAAGAAGCTATGTTCACTCGGTCGAAGACCGGGACACCGAGGCCTTGAAAGATCTTCGCAGGGTACTCGAGCTCGACCCGGATGGAGAATACGGCTCACGGGCCGGCGACATCATCGACCTCGTTAAACAGGAATAACCACCAGGCAGTTTTAAAATGTTGATACCACCCGAAAAAGATCCCTTTCCTTCAGCTCGCCACGATGCTGAGGCCGCCAGGACCTCCAAGGACACCCCGCAGACACGCTCACATGCCTACCAGCTTTCTTTCCTCGATGAGGATTTCATGCTGCGCGATGAGCTTCGGCCCGTCCGCCTCCAGCTGGAGCTCCTGAAACCAGAGCTTCTCCAGCAGGAACAGAATATTCGCTCCACGGTGGTGATCTTCGGAAGCGCACGGATACCCGACAGGGAAACATCGGAGAAGAAGCTGGCGGAGGCTGAGAAGGCCCTGGCTGCCAGTCCCGATGATGAAAAACTCAAGACCCAGGTAACGATTGCCCGCAACCTGCTGGCAAAGGCCGGCTATTACGACCAGGCACGAGAGCTCGCGCAGGTCGTATCCCAGCACAGCCAGGAAGACAGCCATCTCGACCTGGTGGTCATTACCGGGGGTGGGCCGGGAATCATGGAGGCCGGCAACCTCGGAGCGCACGATGTCGCAGCCAAGAGTATCGGTCTCAATATCGTTCTTCCCCATGAGCAGGCGCCCAACCAGTACATCTCCCCCGACCTCTGCTTCCAGTTCCATTACTTTGCCATCCGCAAGATGCACTTCCTGATGCGGGCCGCCGCCCTCGCTGCATTTCCGGGCGGTTTCGGAACCATGGACGAGCTCTTCGAGGCACTGACCCTTATCCAGACCGGCAAGATCCAGCCCCTTCCTGTCATCCTCTTCGGGGAAGAATACTGGCGCAGCATCGTCGACTTTGACCAGCTGGTGGCAGAAGGAATGATCTCCCCGGAGGATCTCGAATTGTTCCAGTTCGTTGAAACCGTCGATGAGGCCTGGGATATCATCGCCAGGGCCGAGGGGCTCTGATGCAGGAGGTTCGCTCCGTCCTCTTCGACTTCGATGGACTCATCGCAGACACCGAACCACTGCACTTCGCAACCTTCCTCCAGACGCTGCTTGAATACGATGTCGAGCTGCCCCCTGGGACCGGGAGAGCCCGCTTCATGGGAATCCACGACAGGGCCTCCTTCGCAATTGCCTTCGAAGAGGGCGGCAAGGCCCTCGACCAGGAGACGCTCACCGAGGTGCTGCTTCGAAAAGCACAGCTCTACCAGGAAGGCATCTCCGGTATCGAGATCTTCGATGGGGTAGCTGAGACTCTCGCCTCCATCCCCCCCGGGTTGCCATTCACCATTGCCAGCGGAGGCCGTCGCAAGGAGATCGAGACCGTTCTCGAAAAACACGGCCTCGCAGAGCTCTTCCCGGCTTTTATCTGCAGTGATGACATCGACAAGAGCAAGCCGGACCCCGAATGCTTCCTCAAGGGGCTGGAGCTCCTGCAGGAATCCGGGCATCCGGATTTAACCGCCGCCGGCTGCCTGACCTTTGAAGACAGCTTCAGGGGAGTCGAGGCGGCCAGGAAGGCCGGCATGATGTGCATCGCGGTGACCAATTCCTACCCCGCCGAAGAGCTCCAGGATGCCGACCGGGTACTCAGCTCCCTGCGAGAATGGACCTGGACCTGAAGCTTCCCCCTTGCTCCCCGGGCTCCTTGGTAATATGCTCCTCGAAACAACTGGCAGCTAAACAAGGAAGAATCAAATGAGCGAACAGGATGCGGCACTGGTGGAATGCGGAGAATACATTGAGTCCCTCTCCATCGACAAAAACGACAGTGGCTGGAAGACTCGACTGCCCCACCCACCGCTTCTGAACTTTGAGCCCGGAAAAAAGTACAACTGGATCATCGATACCAACAAAGGCCAGTTGAAGGTAGAGCTCTGGCCGGAGATAGCTCCCCAGCATGTATCCAGCACCATCTATCTCACCACGCTCGGCTTCTACGATGGACTCTCCTTTCACCGTGTCATCCCGGAATTTATGGCACAGGGAGGCTGTCCCCACGGAGTGGGCACCGGCGGCCCGGGCTTTCAGTATGACGGTGAGTTCTCAGCCGAGGCGAGCCATGACAGGCCGGCCCTGCTCAGCATGGCTAATGCGGGACCGGGCACCGATGGAAGCCAGTTCTTCCTCACCTTTGTCGCCACGCCCTTCCTGGATGG
>CAZTRG010000209.1:0-10160 GCA_964615885.1 uncultured Planctomycetia bacterium
AGGACCACAGCCCAACTATTGGTATTAAATATTTAGTAGGAATATAATATTAATAAAATATATATGTATTTGTATATTTTATTAATTATAATATTGGTGTTATTATTATGCAATCAAAATAAGGTAAGAGAAGGTTTCAACGTGAAGGGAAATATTGTTGAATATAAGGGTAGTCAATATCGAACGCTTTCCGGTCTCACTCCGAATTATACGCGCCTGTGGATCTCCGAAACGTGCTATTCTAACCCCCTCGGCGGTCCGCGCAGCGGGGGGGGCGCCAAGAAGCCGGATTCGGCGTGGGGTTGGAAGATGCCCCCTGGTTGGAAACTTGCTCCATTTAATAAAGAGTCTTGGGAAGTTGCCCGCAAATTCCCATGGGGCACGGGTTTTATGGCGGTCGGGGATGACCAGACCGGGCTTGGCTCGCCGCTCGGCAACACGGGCGGCGGCGTGGCAGTCTGGACGGCCCTCGCAGGGCGCGACAACCGCATCCGGCGGGCTTCGCAACGGATTGCAGGTAATTTTAATAAGGACACCAGGTGGTCGGCGTTCTGGATTTGGTGGCGCAGCGGCCGGCGGTGGAATATGTATAATAATAAGCGGAAGCGTGGCAAAAACCAGGTCTCTCCCAACGGCAAGAGGGTGGTCAGCGCGGGCGGCGGAAAGTACGAGATCGCGCGCGGAGCGAGGATGAGCGACTGGTCGTGGCCACGAGTAAGGCACCGCTTGAGCGCCACTGGTCCGTGGTTCTATTCTATTGGGAGCTGCGGAAACCCGTACAACACCGCCAACGGCGCAATATTACTAATAAAGGGGGGTAAAAAACCGAAACCAAAAATCGGTCTCAAAAAATGTCCAGGTGTTTGGCATGATTTAAAATCACAACTTGGTTATTATGATATTAGGAAACACGCAAATCCAGAGCAAGTATGCTTAGCGAAGTGTAGAGAAGATTCAAACTGTAAAGCTGCGCAAGTTCAATTTGGAAAATTGCCAAAAGTAAAAGTAAAATCCGCAGGTACACCATTAGTAAGAGGAAAAAGTGTTTTTTACAAAAATTATGAATATAGAACACTGGGGAACTCGTGCCCGACTGCCGGCGCCACACGAGGCTGCGGGGACAACGGCTGTGGGGGTACGAAGAGCGCGCGTGGCTTAGGGTTCCCGCCCATTACGACTGCGCGCTGGCAGCGCGGCGGCACGAACGACGGCAAGGGGGGAGACTTTAAAATCGTCTCCCCGTGGAGTTGGGCGCCAGATAACGCAGATGCTCGGAAAGTGGTTGGATCTTATCCTTGGGGTACCGACAGAATATTTCTTGGTGGTTATCGCCAGGAAATGCCGATCTGGACCGCCGGGATGGCGGGCGCGTCGAAGGCGAGGAAAGCGATGGGCGGCACCCCCGCCGGCTGGCCGCGTACTGGGCAACGACCGATGACATACAAGGGCGCCTCGGGCAAGATCGCGCCGCGTTTTTGCATTTCACGTGTATTAATACGAAAAAAGACAGGCGGAAAGAAGAAAGGCGACCGAGGTGCCCCTTCCAGCTCGTACCACAGGCGTGGTAAATATAAGTTTGCAAAGGGATCTTACGCAGAAGAATGGGAAGAGAGTGCGCACAGCAGTAATCGCGGCATTGTGGATTGTGGTAAGGACGCAAAAGGTCATGGTTGGTTTGATTCGAACGGGCCTGGTGTCGATGCAAACCAAGTATGTCGTGATAATGGATATGATAAAGTGGTTGAGTGGGGCGGCACCAAAGGCTACCAATGTAGCCGTAGTTATGATTTTCCTAATAGGAGGGCGATACCGAAGGACGGGAAGAAGATCTGCTGTTCAGTGATGTGGCGTTGTGCGGGGGATGCGCCCGCAAAAAAACGCGAGGAGAAGAAAGGCGGGGGCGAGGGTCCAATGAGATGTTGGACATATTCAAGCGATAAAGCTAAGAAATCAACAAATAACTCTAAAACTGCTGCCTATTTTAAAGATAAAGGAAGATCTTGTTCTGTTCCTAAACCTCCACCACCAAAGAAGGTAAAAAAGATTGTGGCTGTAAAGAAACCACTCAAAAAGGTTCCATTAAAGAAAAGAGTATTAAAATTACGAAAAAATACGAATTGTCCGGATGGTTTGAAAATAAAAAGCCACAGTGAATGTTGGCAAGCTTTGAAAAAATTAGGATTATTTTCAAGAACTCATTGGACAGGGAAAGATCCAAAGGTTCCAATAGGTTGTTCTTGGACGAATTCTGTATCTGCTGTCGGAAAATCAATGGGACTTTGGAATTATTCATTATCCGGAAAAGCACGATATGATTTACATCCGATTTGTTACAGACCACCTCTAGCACCACAAAAAACTACAGGAATTTTAAAAGCAATCAATAAAAGATTATTAGAGAAATCTATAGAAAAAGAGGAGGATCCAGTCCCGATTGCGCTCACTGTGGGTGTTTCAAAAGATAGCCAAAAGAAAGTGACGTCGAGTCAATCACTTTTTAAAGAGGCAATGTCAGTATTGGGTGATCAATATAAAATAAATCATTTTAGGGATCAAGGATCAGGTCAAAGAAGTAAAACAAATAGTGATTTATCAAATCATGCACCTTTTGTGAGAGAGGGTTTTGATGTGAAAATGACAGGAAAAGTGCCTGATGATTTTAAAGCTTTGGCAACCAATGCCTTTTTGATAGATATGGCGCATTTAAAGGGTGAGGATTTAACAGGAGTTCCTGTTAATTTGAATTTAAGTTTGAATGATGGTGGAGAAAAAACAATTGAACAAGTTTAGTCAATAATAAATCTAAATAACTTATATATGAAATTAAAAAAGGACCTAATATTATGTATAGGTGCCCTAATATTAATTTATTGTTTATTTAGTGGTTCGGTTATCGAAGGTGCTGGACAACCATGTTGGGCGATGCGACAATGGAGTTGTTGCAGATCGAGACCAGCAAATAAAGCAGAGTGGCAAAAAAAATGTGGGACGGGCGCGAGCCACGCATCTCTCCGCAGCGCTCTAAATAATTGTCGGACGATTTTCAAAAAAGTCGGTGGCGCTGGTGTATGTAGAACATTTGAAGATAAAGATGCGGGGTCGTCGAATTCGTGGCAGGGTAAAGCGGGGGTTTGGAAGACAGGGGGCAATCTGAATAAAAAATCCAATAAATATGAGTTAGCAAAAGGACCTTACGCAGAAAAGTGGATGAAGCAGAACCCCAAGAGCCGCGGCATTAGCAATTGCGGTAAGGACGGAAAGGGTCAAGGTTGGTTTGATTCAAACGGAGCTGCTGTCAATGCAAACCAAGTATGTATTGAAAATGGATATGATAAAATGGTTGGGTGGGGCGGCACCAGAGGCAACCAATGTAGCCGTAGTCATGATTCATTTAATAGGACGCCGAGGGGGAAGATCTGCTGTTCAGTTCTTTGGCGTTGTGCAGGGGATGGGAGCGCGGCGAGAAAAAAAGTAAAGGGCATCGCCATCGACGACGCGCCCATTATTAAATATAAGGGTCGTGAATATCGAACACTTCTTGGGGCAAGGGCAAGGGCAGGTCAAATATGGAAAGACAAGTCGCCGTGGCGCGCGCGGACACACTTCTGCGAGGTAGCAGGCGCACATCCCACCTGGGGCACCTTCCAAAACGTCGCGCGCGTGTACAAGGGTCCGATTCGAGGCTGCGCCGGCGGCACAGGCGCCCGCGGCCGGCAGACATGTAGAAATGCGGGTTGGGAGATGCCCCCCGGTTGGAAGTTTGCTCCATTTAATAAAGAGTCTTGGGAAGTTATTAGGAACAACAAATGGCCCACCAGCCTTATGGTGATTGGGGATGGAGCGGATAGAGATACTCGGGCTTTTTGGACCAGCAACACGAGCCACGGAGCATTAAGAGGAAGTGCGTGGCCCTACCGAGGCGGTGCCCGGATGCCCGATGGTGACCTATCGCGGACGACCGCCGCCATCGGCGCGGCACGTCAGTGGTCCATCATACAGAAACAAAAATCCCTATTTAAAAAGGCGTTGGAAAGGCGGTACGCAGCGCACAGAAAAAGAAGCACGGCAGGGTGTCCGGGGTGGTGCTACCCACGGGTAACGCACGTCGTTGGCGGTAAAAAATTATATTCAGTTGGCTGGCCATGTAATGCGATGATATTGCTAGTGAGGGGATAACAAAAAAAGACTAAATATAAAAAATGTGGAAATTTAGCTTATAAAATGAGTAAGAAATATTTAATTAACAAATATAAGGATGAAAAAGATTGTCTTGGAGCATGTGGCGACAATGAAAGATGTAAATTGATAACAGTAGATAGTACGAATTGTTATATGTATAATTATGATGTTCCAGAGAGTACGCATAATACACCAAAATTTACAACTTATTTGAAAGATTATACCGCTGAATGTAAGAGGCCGCCAAAGCCGAAGCCGAAGCCAAAGCCGAAACCAAAGCCCTTTAAAAAGAAATTAATAAAGGTCAAGATGGTTCCCAAAAATGCGACGACAGCTCCTCAAATATTAGAAAATATCAACCAACATTTGACAGCTTTACATCCAGATTGGAATAAGGGTAAAGAAGATATTCCAGTGAGTCTAAATTTGAAATTAAATACGATCCCATTAACAGAAGGAACTGCATTAGCGCGAGAATTCTATTCGAATATGAGACCTCCGAAAATTGCGAATGGTGGTTTAGAGAATGCTTATAAGATACCGAATCATCAAAGAAAAAGTTTAGAAGGTTTTAGTTTGAAATCGCCAACAGTAACCCATTTAAGTAATATAAATAAATATTTAACAGAACCAAGAAAATTAGATTTTGAATTAGCAGAGACGGAGGTTCATTTAAATTTGAGACAAAATTCAGGTAGAAGAGGGAGGGGTGCTTTAAAAAGGGCTTTACAAAATATTAGAGATTATGAAAAGGAACGTTTAAGGGAGAAGGGTTCGCTAGCTGAGAAATGGCAATCAACGCCAGATGGTGCTCGAACTTCTTCTTCAGTAAAGATTTCAAAGAAGAAGAGAAAGAAGAAAGATAAAATGCGTGGTTTTAAAAAGTAAAATATTAATAAAATATATGAATCAGTTATTAATATTATTAATTATTATAGCGCTTTTGGCGTTATTTCAAAATAGAAAGGAGGGTTATGGTGGCATGATGCGGGCGAGGAGTAGGCGTGGTGCGAATATTTCAGTTCCGGCTGATTGCTCGAAGCGTGGTGTAGATTATTGTACAACAACGAAGGGGTGTATATGGGTGAATGGTAAGTGTGGATTAAAGAAGGGTTGGATTCATGGTTCTGTTGGACATGGTCCGCTTTATGTGCCACGAGTATGTCATGAGAGGAAAGAATATGAATGTGGAGCAACAGATGGGTGTGAATGGGCGAGTGGTCCGCGAGTTGAGAATGGGTGTAATGTGAGGAAGGGTTATCGTGCTGTAAAAACAGCACATGGTGAAATTATATATATAAAGAAAACATGTGGGGGGCGAACAATATCAGAATGTGGTTCAGGAAAAAATTGTATATGGCTTCAAGGTAAATGTATGAAGAGAGATGCGAATCAAAGGCATAAGGGTCTTCATTCGAGAAAGAAAGCATGTGCGCATAAACACAATGGGGTGGGTTTTGGAAAAGATGTTTTTTCATGTTCCGATAAGCCGGTGCCATTGGCGCCCTCAAGAATGAAATCGGGTATTCGTGAAGATCCTCCGCAGGCAAAGAAGGATATTCCAACAATAAGTCAAACAAAAGCGTGTCCATATAGATGTGAAAATAAAGAATATGCGTCAATATTATCAATTTTATCAGGTAAAAAGAAGCCGAAGGATGAAGATCCGCCAGATAAGTTAGGTGCGAAATATGTAAAACAGCTTGAGATGGAGATACAACAATTGGGTGGTTCTCCGTTTTGTGATGAATTTTGCGGAAAGAAAAAGCCCCATTGTGTTGAGAAAATGAATGTTGCGAGAGGAACGTGTGGTTTGAAAAAGTTTGATTCAAGAGAAGCATGCGAAAATGCTTGGGCAGGATTGGCGTGTAGATGGGAGACAGAAGCAAAAAGACCATGTACGCCAGCATGTAATTCACATAATTGCCCGAATTGTAGGCGAGAGAGTGAAGATAGTTTGAAGGGTGGGAATGCGTTATTTGGCGAGGAGAATCTGCCAGATAAAGCAAAAAAAATAAAGAAATGTTTAAAAAAGTGGAGAAGGAGAAAACTTCCACCATTTTATCGCCCAAGAAAGAAAGTGATTTATAAGCCGGGTCCGCCTCCGTTAAATGCGGGTCGCAGAGCTTCAGTTACAACCCGTCCAAGGGTAGAAGAGGTAAATATAAGTATGAATTTGAATAAGGATTTAGTTCCATATAATGCGGGTAAATATACAACAAAGCTTCCTGTAAAGGTCAAAAGAAATCCGAGATCAAGAGTTCCGGGTCAAGATTGGCATAATTGTGTTTATAATAATCCTTCAATAAATTTCTTTAATAAAACATTTTTAGGTGTAACCCGCTGCGGTTTAATGGGTTCCAATGCTCTTCTTTGTAAGAAATTGGGTGATTGTACGTGGTTTGCGGGTGAATCGGATTTTGCGGAATCGAATCTTGGGAAAAAAACAATAGCGGATGTGAATAAATTTGAGAAAAGAACAACTTACGCGAGAAATCAAATGACAGATTCAGCAATAAAATATATGTTTATGGAAGATCCGATAACATCGAAGGAGTGGATTAAATTGGGTGCGGGTGGAAGGGGTGATAAAGCGACGACAACTCTTATGAATAAACTAGTAGACTTTCTTCAAACAAAAGAAGGAAAACGTTGGGCAAAAGAACGTGAATATATTTCATTTGAACGCTGGATACTGGATTGGGGTGCGAAGTTTTCAGGTAAGCGGCGTCATAAAGGTTCTTAGAACTAATAAAATATTTAGCATTATATATATGAAGCTCATTAAAAAAAATAATTGCTTATTGTTATTTTTTTTTGTAATTATTTTAATTTTTTATTCATTGGGGAATTATCAGACAGAGAATCTTTCAAATTGTGAATGGGGTCCTTATTCAGATTGGTCCGAATGTTCAAGAGGATGTGGTGGTGGAACCCAAACTCGGATAAGAAAAAATAATGAATGGTGTTTTTCGGGCGATGATGTCCAGTATTATGATTCAGAAGAGCGAAAATGTAATGTACAGGAATGTGCAAAAGGTGATAAAGGTGCCATAGGCGATAGGGGAGATCAGGGCGATACTGGTCCGCGTGGGTATAAAGGTCCTCCCGGAGAATCGGGGGGTGCGAGAGGTTCCACGGGTATCAAAGGGACGCGCGGGGAAGACGGTGTTAAAGGGAAAAAAGGTTTAACTGGGCATAGAGGTTTGCGCGGTTTCAGGGGACCTCCCGGCAAAGTTATTGTAAAATCGGGGCATAATAATGATATACTTACAAGTATTTATAAAAAAATGCTTGAATTTGGCGAAGAACCGGAGGAAGAAGGTAAAGAGGATACGAAGGAAGGCATGTTAAATTCGTATAATAATTCGAATTATAATTAATTTGTCTCTTTATATATATTATGAAGAGCGATATGAAAATTACTCATATTCTTTTAGGGATATTAGCAATTTTATTTCTTGTAAAAATTGGTGAAAAAAATATAGAAGCGCAAGCAGTTGATAAAAATTTATATTCATCTGCTGCTGTAAGAGCCTTAAATAACAAATACGTATATTTAAGATCAATGAGAGCTTATTGTAATGGTAATAAATATGATAATTTTTATTGGCAGGCGGGATTATATCCGAATTATGCGAGACAATTTCAAATAAAAAGTCCGGGAGAGAATGGCGTTGCCAACACAGTATCATTTTATTTATCTGGTAATTATTATGGTGGAGCACGAAGATATTATAAATCTCAATTCCAGAATTATCTATTAAGACCATTAGATTGGAAGAAATATGGTAGTGGTTGTAATTGGCCCAAAGGTACTCGTGTTCGGGCGGATCAACCGAGTTCATCATCAAAAGCGGCAAAGGATGCGGCTACATGGTATATATGTAAATCGGCGTCTGGGAAAGGGTCCGGAAAATATGGTGCTTTTCGTTTAAAACCTTATGGTTGTCGTGATTCTGTAACTCCATGGTATTTAGGTGTAGAACTAACAGCGCGAAGTAACCAAAGTGGTCAATGTTATACAAATGTTATTTTGAGACAAGAGGGTGAATTATCGGATAGAGGGGCGATTGAGTGGGCATTTTATTATAGGCCGACAGATAGCAAACCGATGTATTTTAACCCAAATATATGCCCAGAAGGTGCAACATCTAATTGTTCAAGATTAGAAAAAATAGGTGGGAAATGTGCTGTTTGTGATGATGGTTGGTGTTTAACAGATGATAAGAAGGGATGTAAAAAACGAACAACTATAGCGAATTGTAAAACTCAAAAAGGATGTAAATGTGAAATGTGTAGCAATGGTTGGCGTATTTCATTAGGAGGACAGAAGTGTGAAAAGAATGATGCTGAAGATTGTCGATGGTCAAACTGGGGGGCTTGGACGGAATGTTCCGAAGTATGTGGAGGTGGGTATCAAATGAGATCGAGAGAAAATAATGGTAGATGTGGGGAATGGCCAAATAATAAACAAAGTGAGAAGCGAAAATGTGCGACTTGGGCTTGCCCACGAGGTGCGACGGGGAAGGCGGGGGGCGTGGGTCCTCAAGGTCTTCGTGGTCCTCGAGGTGATAAAGGTCCACAAGGAAAATCAGGTGGGGCCACAGGTCCGGTTGGGGAAAGTGGTGCGCAGGGACCGCAAGGAGATCTTGGAAATAGAGGAGAAATTGGAATCACAGGTCCACGGGGTTTTAGAGGCAAACCGGGGAAAGTTATAGATAGAGGTGAACGAATGAAACATTATTTATCTACAATTTATAAAAAATTAAAAATATTAAATCCACAAAAAGCTGATAAAACATTTATACAAGCAAGAATAAGAGAAGCTAAACGTAAGGAGAAGTTTCGAGGGCAAATGGATATGAAACCATACAATATAACAAATTATTTTTAACTTATTAATATATATATGAAACAAAATAATAGAATTTTACTTTTTATATTAGCTTTTTTATTATTCTATCATTTATTTCAAGATCAAACAACAGAGGGAATTTTAAAAGGCGCACAAGGAGAAAAAGGGGCGAGAGGTCCACAAGGCGCCATTGGTCCAAGAGGAGTTCAAGGTCCTCCAGGTGATCCGGGAAAAGGATCGGGGGGGCAGGGTCAAAGAGGTCAACGAGGACAACTAGGAGTTCGGGGGGCTAGAGGACACACTGGGAATGACGGGTTGCAAGGGCCCAAAGGTCTTACGGGTCCGCCCGGGATGCAAGATGCGAGAGAACAAAAACAAATATTGGACCAATTAAGATTTATGGAAGATGGTGTTGATAATCTATTTGAAAAAATTTTACATTAATAAATATTTAGCAAGATATATTTATTAATATGTCATTAATTTATTAGCTATATATATTATGAAACTAGGAAAAAGTGGTTGTTTTATTTTAGGGATTCTATTATTATATATATTTGTAAGTTTATTAAGTCCCAAAGAAGTTCGGGAAGGATTTACCATAAGTTGTACTAAGGATTTTTCATATACGGGGGGAGCACAATATTTTACTGTTCCCGCGGGGGTTTTTGAAATTCGCGCGACTTTAAAAGGTGCCGCAGGTGGCAGAGAAGGAACAAGTCGTAGTGGGCAATCTGGTTCAGGTCGTGGTGGTTACGCACGCGGGCATATAAAAGTAACACCGGGGTCGAGAGTACAAATTAATGTGGGTGGGCAAGGTGGAAAAGCTCCCGGACAAAATGGTGGATCTGGTGGTTGGAATGGTGGCGGGAAAGGCGGAAAAGATTATCATCCGCAGCAAACTGGAGGTGGGGGAGGTGGTGGGGGGACGGATATCAGGACGGGATCTTTTGGATTGTCAGATCGCAAGCTTGTCGCGGGTGGTGGGGGTGGGTCATCATCTGTTAGTAATGGGGGAGCGGCTTGTCAAAATTCATCTAAATTTGACGCATATTTAAGTGGTAAAGAAGAATGAATTCAGGCTTATTTTACGGAAGGAACAAATTATTGGTGTAGAGTTTGT
>CAZTRG010000210.1:0-4124 GCA_964615885.1 uncultured Planctomycetia bacterium
GCCGAAGATTCCTGCTGAACTCCGGCATGGGCCTGGGCACAGCGGCCTTTGCATCCCTTTTGACCCGTGAAGGAGCAGCGGCCCAGGCCGGGCTGCATCACCCGGCAAAGGCAAAAAGGGTGATCTTCCTCTTCATGGCGGGAGCTCCGAGCCAGGTGGACCTCTTTGATTACAAGCCCGACCTCCACAAGTTGTTTAAAACCGAGCTGCCCAAATCGGTGAGCAAGGGGCAGAGGGTGACCACCATGACCCGGGGCCGCCAGCAGCTGGTCGCTCCCTCCACCTTCAAGTACGCCCGCCAGGGAAAGAGCGGAATCTGGCTCAATGAGCTGCTCCCGCACCTCTCAACCACCGCCGACGACCTGTGCCTGATTCACTCCTTCAACACCAACGCAATCAACCACGACCCGGGCAAGACCGCCTTCTGTACCGGTTCGGAAATCCCCGGCAAGCCCAGCATGGGATCCTGGCTGAGCTATGGACTGGGCTCCCTGAACAAGGACCTGCCTGATTTTGTTGTGATCCCCTCTGCATTCTGGAGTGGCCGGGTCATCGTCCAGGCGCTCTATGCGCGGCTGTGGGGAAGTGGATTCCTTCCCTCTGCGCACCAGGGCACATCCTTCCAGACCACGGGCGACCCCGTCCTCTTCCTCTCCAATCCAAAGGGAGTCGACGCAAAGATCCGCCGAAGAATGCTCGACTCGCTCGGCAAGCTGAACAAAAAACATTTTGGAGAAATCGGCGACCCGGAGATCGAGACCACCATCGCCCAGCAGGAGATGGCATTCCGCATGCAGGCATCGGTCCCGGAGCTGACGGATATCTCAAAGGAGCCGAAGGAGGTCCTCGAGATGTACGGCCCCGAGGTCCACAAGCCGGGCTCCTACGCCCGCAATTGCCTGCTCGCCCGCAGAATGGCTGAAAGAGATGTCCGCTTCGTGCAGCTCTTCCACCGCGGCTGGGATCATCATTCCTCCCTCCCCGCCAATATGAGAGGACAATGCAGGGATGTCGACCAGCCGACCGCGGCGCTGCTCAAAGACCTGAAGGCCCGTGACCTGCTCAAAGACACCCTGGTGGTTTTTGCCGGGGAATTCGGCCGCACCGTCTACGGCCAGGGCAACATCGGGCGTGACAATTACGGACGCGACCATCATCCGCGGTGCTTCTCAGGCTGGCTGGCCGGAGGAGGTATCAAGGGCGGCATGCACTACGGCAAGACCGATGATTTCAGCTACAACGTCGCTGAGAACCCCGTCCATGTACGCGACCTCCATGCCACCATGCTCCACCTCCTTGGTGTTGACCATCATCGGCTGACCTTCCAGTACCAGGGCCTCAACCAGAAGCTGACCGGGGTCGAAGAGTCCCGCGTGGTGAAGGAAATTCTCAGCTGAACCGGGCCTGCCCCTCGCGAAAACACGCCGGGAGGCTTGCCGCGATCCACTCAGGGACAGTGGCTGTATGCATCGCAGGTGAGGGGGTCCTCACCCCGATCGCCACCACACTCCGGGAAGGGAGCGGGAATCGAATCGCCGCCGAGGAAGAGAAAGTTCAGGATCAGGATCCCATCGGTCAGCTGGATCGCACCATTGTCATCCGCATCGGCTGCATCTGAGCAAGGCGGCTCCGTTCCCCCGAGAAACAGGAAATTCAAGATAAAGATCCCGTCGGTCAACTGGATGCTGCCATTATCGTCCGGGTCACCACGGCGAAAGACCGGGCCACCACCGCCCTGGCAGGAATTCGCCTCCTCGCAATCGGGATCTTCGCAATCAACAAAACCATCAAGGTCATCATCTTCACCATTATCACATTCCTCCGCGGAAACCTTGGCCCCGACCCCTATAACTACCTGGCAGGTGCTGTCCTCCGCCGCATCTTCGCAGCGCATGGAATCATCCACCACCACTGTCACCCGGTACAGCCCCTCATCTCGTGCCCACAAGGGGATACGCCCCAGGGCCTGTGGGCCGATGACGATCGGCGCGACATCCTCCCGATCGACTGTAACCGTCACCAACACTCCATCCCCGGTTTCATCCTCCGCCTCAACAGTCAGGTAATGGGAAGGGCCTAAGCGGACCCCAGTCGCCTCCACCTCCAGGAGCGTGCAATGAGTATCAGCGTAGTCAGGATCTCCTTCACCCGGGCAGGGCGGCAGGCCATTGACCTCGAAGCTCTCAACACCGTCATCCATAATGGTAAAGATTTCCTCCTCGTTGAGCACCTCGTTCCACAAGCCCACATCATCCAGGTCGCCGGCCCAACGATACTGGGTGCCCATATCGCCCCCGCCACCGATGTGAAGCGCCCGGGAGATATCGGTCACCGGTGCATAACCCTGCGAGGGGCTGGTAGCCAGCAACAATCCGTTGATATAAAAGCTCTTCTCCTGGGTCTCCGCGTCGAATGAAATGGCCAGGTGCTGCCACTGGCTCATCTCAACCGGTGGACCCGCCAGCGCATCCCAACCATCGATGGCACTCTCCCCATCGCCAGTCCAGAATTGCCAGCTGTTGTTCGGAGCATTGTAAATAATGAACCCGTCGAGGTTCCCCCCGCCGGCAACGATGCCATCGTAGCGACAGGTGATCGGCGAGCGATGCCCGCTACCCCCGACTGGTTTCGCCCAGAGGGTGATCGTGAAACTCTCCGGGTTGATCTCCGGGGCAAAGGGGATGTCGATCGATCCATTCTGGAAAGAGGCGGCCTCTCCTGTATTTTCGTTCGCGCCTGGCGCTCCAAAGCTGACCCCGCCTGTCACGATTCCATCGAAACCACCGATGAAATCTTCACCTGAGCCATCCAGCGGCCAGTGAGCAACCAGGTCGGCCCGCATCGGTGCAGAAGCCATGAGCAGAGCAGGGAAAACAACAAGAAGAAGGAACCGGCGCATGTCATTGACCTCTCTTCGCCAGAAGACTTAGTTTCAAACCCAGCCCCACCAGAATACAGCACCCTCAGGCTGCTTGAAAGAATGGTTCCCCGGGTCCAACCACGCGGAACAGGACGAGGAAATCCGGGGTGCCTATTGATAGCTGACCCTGATCACGAACCAGTGGAAGAACCTCGCCGCCAGCCCGGCCCATGCCGAGGCGAAGGCCGGACTCCAGAAATGGCTGCCTGCCATTAACGCAGAGCACTTCCGTGGTGGAAAGAAAAAGTGATCTCAAATCAGCTGTCGCCCCCTGGCAACAAAAGCAGGCTCTGAAAATCACCCACTGGGGAGGCAGGCGGGAACCCGCCTGCCTTCCGCTTCGAAACCCCGCAGGTCTCCGCCCATGAAGGACTTCTCAGGGGACCGGAACGCAACCGGCCGCCGCTATATTGATGCCCCCAACATTTAATGTCGGGTTCGGGTCAGGCGAAATCGTAAAGGCAAGGCCGCTTGCCCCGGTAAAACAGGCACCGTCTACATCTGCATTATCAAAGATCGCTCCAGTCAAGAGGGCGTTGCTTAAATCAGCGTCGACCAGGGAGGCACCCGTAAAATCGACATCCCTCAAGTCAGCGCCCTGCAGATTAGCACAACCCAGGTTGGCGCCCGATAAGTCAGCGCCCCGAAGGTCAACCTCATTCATTCGAGCTTCAATGAGGACAGCTCCGACAAACACTGACCACTGCAAGTCTGTGTAACCACCAACAATGGGCTGGGGTCGAAAATCAGCCTTCAACAAGTAGGCATTGGTAAGATCAACCCCTTCGGCTAACACATTGTTAAATTTCGCTTCCTCCAGGACCGCGCCATAGGTGCCAATCCAGAAGCTGGCGTTATTCAGTTCGGCCCCTTCGAAATCGGCAAAAGAAAAATCCGTTTCCGAGAGGTCATCATTATTCAAAACGCAACCGCTGAAGTCTCCTCCTTGTGCACTAGCCCCGGCTACAGCGCTGGAACATTGCGACCCGTACCAACCACCCGGACCTACTGCACCGCATCCGCCAGCCAGTACTCCCAGGGACAAAAGGGTAGCCACAGCAAACAGATAGGCTCCCCCCTGAAACTTCCTGATTGAAAAGCCTCTGACACTGCCGAAAGTTTTCCTGGTCTTCATGATAAATCCTTTCTTTAAAGACCTGAGCTTGAATGACGAACCAAAGTGGTGCGTCTTTACTCACGGTGT
>CAZTRG010000211.1:0-6110 GCA_964615885.1 uncultured Planctomycetia bacterium
GCCTGTGGTCTCGGGATGGCCGCTCCGCTCATCACGGAGAGTCTGCTAAAATATTTTCCGGCGGAGATCGAGCAGCACCTCCAATAGCTGCCCCCCTGCTTCGAAAGCACCAATCCATGACAGAAAAAAACGGCACAGAAACAATGATTCTCGACGGGGTGGAGGTGTCCTTCACGCCGGGAGAGACGATCTACGAGGTAGCCAGCCGCCACTCGGCTGAGATCCCGACGCTCTGTTACGACAAGCGCCTCGACCCCTTCGGCGGCTGCCGTATGTGTGTCGTCGAGGTCGAGGGGGTCGCCAACCCGGTCGCATCCTGTACCACCCCCGCAGCCGGAGGGATGGAGGTGCGCAGCTCGACTGAAAACATCGAAGAGCACCGCAAGATCCTCCTTGAGCTGGTGGCCAGCGAAAACCGGGAGCTCGACGTCGACCCCCTGCGTGGCTATGCCTCCCAGGAGCTCACCCAGCTCGTTGACCGCTACGAGGCGCGCACCGGGCGATTCGAAGGCGCGCATTCGGGCTGCTCGAGAACCGACGACGAGAACCCCTTCATCCTGCGCGACTACGACCTCTGCATCTCCTGCTACCGCTGTGTGCGAGTCTGCGCAGAGCAGGAAGGTGACCATGCCATCAACATCCTCAACCGCGGCTTCGAGACCCGGATCTCCACCGAGTTCGACGGATCGCTGAAGGATTCCGACTGCACCTTCTGCGGCCAGTGCGTGCAGACCTGCCCCACCGGGGCGCTCGGTGACCGCAAGGCCATGCGGTATGAGGGCGAGCCCGGTGAGATCGAGAAGACGCGGACGATCTGCCCCTATTGCGGAGTCGGCTGCTCGGTCGACATGATGACGCGTGATGACAAGATTGTCGGGGTGCAGCCGGCCATGGACGGCCCGGCGAACCTCGGAGCTCTCTGCGTCAAGGGCCAGTTCGCCTATGACTTCGTCCAGCACCCGGACCGGCTCTCGACACCCCTGGTGAGAGGAGAGGACGGGGAGCTCCACGAGGCCACCTGGGATGCGGCCCTTGCCCGGGCCGCCGCCGGGTTCCGGGCTGCCGTGGATGATCACGGACCGGAAAGTGTCTACGGGGTCGCCAGCGGGCGGGCCCCCAACGAGGCCGCCTATACCATGCAGAAGTTTATCCGGGCGGGCTTCGGCACCAACCAGATCGACAACTGC
Source organism: uncultured Planctomycetia bacterium (assembly GCA_964615885.1). Lineage (GTDB taxonomy): Bacteria > Planctomycetota > UBA8108 > UBA8108 > UBA8108 > UBA8108. The sequence continues at coordinate 1,188 of CAZTRG010000211.1, forward strand.
AGCCGGGCCTGACACGCCCCGACGGTTGCCGGTCTGGCAGCCACGATCGGCCGGGGAGCGATGTCGAATCCTCTCGCCGATATGCAGAAGCCCGATGTGATCTTCTGCATCGGAACGAACATGACCGAATGCCACCCTGTGGCGGCGACCGGGATCAAGAAGGCCCTTTCGAAGGGGGCCCGCATGATCGTCGCTGACCCGCGGCGGATTCGGCTTGCCGAGCTGGCCGATCTCTACCTGCCGATCCGTGTTGGAAGCGATGTGGCCCTGCTGCTGGGGATGGCTCATGTCATCGCCCGCGAGGGGCTCGCCAATAAGGACTTCATCGATGAGCGCCCCACCGGCTCCGAAGAATTCCTACGGCACCTCGAGCAGTTCACTCCCGAATGGGCCGCGGAGCTCACCGGCTGCAATGCCGCAGATATCGAGGCGGCAGCGCGGCTCTACGCCGGCGCCGAGCGCGGAGCGATCTACTACACGCTCGGAATTACCGAACACATCTGCGGGGTCGACAACGTCAAGAGCCTCTGCAACCTGGCCCTGATGACCGGCAACATCGGCCGTGAGGGTACCGGCATCAACCCCATGCGCGGGCAGAACAACATCCAGGGGGCCGGGGACAGCGGCGCCATCCCGGCAAACTACCCGGGCTTCCAGCCCGTTGTCGATCCGGAGAACCAGGCCAAGTTTAAAAAACTCTACGGCCGCGAAATCCCCACAGAGGTCGGCATCACCAAGGTGACGGCCCTCGACCGCTGCGGCGAGCAGATCCGGGCGATGATCATCAATGGCGAGAACACCGTGGTCTCAGACCCTGACCGCAATCACTGCGAGCACGCCCTCAAGAGCCTTGACCACCTGGTGGTGATCGATCTCTTCCTCACCGAGACCGGGGAGCTGGCCGACGTGGTGTTCCCGGCTGCCGGCTTCGGCGAGGCCGATGGAACCTGCGCCAACACCGAGCGGCGGGTGCAGCGCCTGCGGGCGGCCGTCACTCCACACGGGCAGGCAAAGCCCGACTGGTGGATCGTCAGCCAGCTAGCCCGCAGGCTGGGAATCGACGGCTTTGAATACGAATCTGCCCGCGATGTGTTCAACGAGCTCTGCAGCCTCTCCCCCATCTACGCCGGTCTCGACTGGGACCGGGTGGAAAACGGCGAATACCAGTGGCCCGTTCCCGAAAAGAACCATCCCGGAACACCCATCCTGCACGAGGGCGAGTTCGAAAACGGACGGGGAATCTTCACCGTGCTGAGCTACCGGGACCCGGCTGAAACGATCGATGATGAATACCCGGTCTGGCTGACCACGGGCCGAAGGCTCGCCTCCTATCACACCCGGACGCAGTCCGGCCGGGCGCAGGGAATCGACTACCTGCTGAGCGAGGAAACCCTCGAGGTCCATCCCGATGATCTGAGCGCCTGGGGCCTCGAAGACGGCAGCTTGTGTGAGATGGCCAGCCGCAGGGGCGCCGTCCGGGTCAAGGTAGAGGCCACCTCCCGCTCTCCCCGGGGAACGGTTTTCTGCAGCTTCAGCTTCAACGATGTCCCGGTCAATATACTCACCGGCTCCGGCTACGACCCGGTGACCCAGACCGCTGAGCTGAAGGTCTGCCCGGTGAGGATCAGCAAGGCCTAGGACGGCTGCGGAATTTTCTGCTATGCTCTCGGCATGCAGTCCTTTGATTCAGCCGAAATCCAGGCAAGGCACCAGCGACTCCAGGAGCTGATGGCGGCATCGGAGGCGAAGCTCGACGCGATCATCGTTCTCAACACCGCCGATCTCTACTACCTGAGCGCCAGCGTCCAGACGGCCCACCTTCTCATCACCCCCGGCCAGGACCCAAGGCTGCTGGTGCGCAAGGTGCTCGAACGCGCCCGGGAGGACTCTCCGCTCGAGCATATCGAGCCGCTGGCGAGTATGAAGCAGCTGCCGGAGAGGATCGCCGAGCTCTGCGGCCCCCCACCCTGGCGAATCGGCATGGAGCTCGATGTGGTGCCGGCGGCAACCTTCGCCTTTTACAACAAGCTCCTGGGTGAGAAGACCGAGATTGTCGATGCCTCCGGCCTGCTGCTGAAAAACAGGGCCTCAAAGAGCGACTACGAGATCGAGGAATTGAGGCGGGCGGCCAGGGCCCAGCGCCTGGTTTTTGAGGCGGTACCGGAATTTCTCAGCCGGGAGGGAATCTCTACCTGCGAGCTGCAGAACCAGCTTGACTGCCGGGCTCGTACCCTCGGTCATTGCGGGGTTATTCGCCTGCGCGGGATGAATATCGGCACCGGGATCGGTATCGTAACCAGCGGCCCGGAAGGAGCGCTTCCCAATCATTCACACTTCCCGATCGGCGGCCGCGGACCGCATGTCTGCGTCTCCCAGGGAGGCTCCCCAAGTCCCATCGAGGCAGACACCCCCATCATCGTCGACTACCTGATGAGCCTGGGCGGCTACCACAGTGACTGCACCCGCATGGCGGTTCGCGGGACCATGCCGGATGGGGCGGTTGAGATCTACGAGAAAACCCGTGAGCTGCTCAGGTTCTCTGAAGAGACCATCCGGGCCGGCTCCATACCCTCGAAGATCTATGAAGAGATGGTCGCCCTCGCCAAGGACAAGGGGATCGGTGACAACTTCATGGGTCCCGGTAGCCTGGCAGTGAAATTCACCGGCCACAGCGTCGGGCTGGAGGTCAACGAGGTCCCGGTGCTCGCACCGCGCTTTGATGAACCCCTGGTCGAGGGAAACACCCTGGCGATCGAGCCGAAATACACCCATCCCGAATGGGGAGTCATCGGTGTTGAGAACACCTACGCCGTCAGGGCCGACAGGCTCGAAAACCTGACCGAGATCCCCGAAGACATCATCTCGGTGGCGGGCTGACCGTAAATTCCCGGCTGAGGACCTTCGAATCCACCCGGCTCCTGACCTGCTCGAAGAGATCCACCTCGAAGGGCTTGTCAATGCCGTTGCCGGCAAGATCTTCAAGGGTGCTGCGGATCCGCAGCTGGTAGCTGCCGGGGCTCCACTCCTGCTGCGGAATCAGTGACCAGCGCCGTTCGCCGCCGTGGACAGAAATCTTTCCCTCCACCCTCCTGCCCTTCTCATCTTCTACCCAGAGCAACCTGTGGAGGAGAGCGTGATCGAGGGGGGCCCCGAATTCCAGCTCCAGGGGCTCAAGGCTTCCGGCAGGGGGAGCCGACAGCTTCCAGGCAGCCGGACGAGGTGATTCGTGGTCGGCACCTGAGACCTTGAAAATTTTCCTGAAAGGAGAGCGCAGGCCGGTGCCGGCAGCATCCTTCCACTCACCGCTGATCTCCAGGGTATAGTCCTGCCCCTCAACAAATACCGGGCCGACCTCGGAGTTGGGCAACAGCCCCTGCTTGATGCGCCCCGGATCGATAAAGACGGTCAGGCGCTGGCCGGCCGGGTCCCAGAGCTCTTCGTCCAGCTCCAGGAAGGGGTACTTGACCAGCTCTCCCTTTGAATCCAGCAGGCGAATGTTTTCATAGGACCTGCCGACGCTCATCGGGGCTGAGAAATGAATGTAAAACTTCAGCAGGTTGGCCGGCAGCACCTCCGCGGAAGGATAGACCGCAGAGACCAGCGTGCTGGGCTCAAGCTCCCGCTTCGGAATCCTGAAACGGGTCTCCCGGAAGCGTCCAGGTGAGCCATAGATCCTCGCTGAGTATTCCAGCCCGGGCTCGAGAGGGAAACGGGGCTTGAAACGCAGGACCCCCCCGGTAAATACGTAGGATCCGGAAAGAGGCGGCAATCCATCGGCGGAAGAATCCCTCTCAAAGAGGGTGTAGATCCTGACAGACTCTCTCCAGGAAGGCTTACCCGCGCCGGGAAGACCCTCGAGACCGGTCACCTCGAAATACCGTGACCCATCCGCAGCCCTGGCCAGGCCGACCCGGGCGGAGCCGGTTGCCTCTTTCACTGGCCCGCTGCAGCCGGCCAGGCTTCCCAGGAGCAGGCCCACCGAAATGATCCACGACAGGAGGCGAATCACGGCAGCGGCAGGGTCTCCAGGTTGAAGGACCCTCCCTCGGTCTCGCGCATCACCAGCGCATTGCTGTCATCGGCCCTGTCGAGCTGGATGATTCCCTTCCAGGCCTCGATGGTTTCATAGGGAACTCCCTTTTTACCGCCACCGGAAACGCGCTCGGTGATACCAGGGAATTTACCCAGGTCGACGGTCGACACCTTCATGATGCCGCGGCTGGAGTTGGCAATCAGCATGTACTCCTTGCCGGCCTTCGAATAGACGATCATGTCGAGCGGCCGGTTACGGTTACCAAGCTCAGCCACGGTCTTTCCCTTGAGCTTCGCACCGGGCTTGATGTCCGAAAGTGGAATCGTCACCAGCGGGGTGCACTGGTAGGCAGCGACGAGGTAAGGCAGGCCGGCAACGTTCAGGGAGACAAAGGTCCTCACCGGGGAGCGGGTCTCAAAACGGCCATGCGCGCCATGAAAGATCTCGACACTCGCCGGCTTGTCGGAGCCGGCAAAGGGGAAGGGGATGGAGCGAAGGCTCGAAGAGAACTCTTCGTTGGACATTCCCGCCACGAGCACCTTGCCGTTGACATAGCCGAGGTCGGTAACCGCCTGGGAGCGGGCGCTCTGGCGGCGGCGGCCGCGGCCGGTCGTAGCCTTGGCATCCGGCACGGCTGAGAGCGAAATACTGGCTGACTTCAGGCCTGAGAGATCGAGCGCTTCGAGCTTTTCACCGCGAACGGCAACAATCACCCCGGGAGCGGAAACACTGCTGCCGCGGGCCACCGAAAGGTAGGCGACCCCCGAGGCCGGGTTGACCGCGAGATCGGAAATTCGGATCTTGTCGGGCGAGGTACCCAGGGCAGCCGCGATCTTCCGGTCCACCGCCTCCAGGGCAATGGCCCCGGCCTTGGCTGCCCTGGCTGTGTC
>CAZTRG010000212.1:0-4032 GCA_964615885.1 uncultured Planctomycetia bacterium
GATCGGAGCTAAAAACCGTGTCCGCGGTGCCAAGATCAACTGCATCAGCTTCGGCCAGGAGACGCCCTTCCTCAAACAGCTGGCCAAGCAGAACGGCGGCGTCTACCGCTCCACCAGTGGCGGCGGCGGTGGGGGCAAAAAAGCCGGCAAGGGCAAGAAAGCCAAGTAGCTCCGGGGAAGCCCCTAGGGGTTGACCTTAAGGATGTCAGCCGTCTTGCCCAGGTGGAGGCTGAAAGAGATGGTGCCATCTGCCCCCTGCCTGAACGGCACTGCCCCGCGCTGAACGCTCTCCACCTTGCGTGGCCTGAAGGGCAGGCGCAGCCGGACAGCGAGCTTCTCGACGTCTTTTCGGGTACGGTTGATCAGGGTGACAGCTGCGCCCTCTTCTGTTAAGAGGACCGGCGCCTCTACCTGTGACCAGGACTTCTCAACCAGGCCTAGCTCAACTGGCAGGCGAACACCCGCTGATTTCGCCGGGTAGGTAATCCAATCCGACATGCGAACGAACTGGTTACCGAAATACGACATGCCGGGAAAGAAGGCCGAGTGGATGATCCGGCCGCGGCCAAGGGGCTTTTCTATGATCGCCGGAGCCCCATCGAGGAAGCGGCCGAGAACTCGGGAACCCTCGCTTTCAACGTTTCCCCGGAAGCCGAGAATGCAGAACTCTCCAAGCTCTCCCTTCGGCCAGGGGCTCTTCGGGTCCGGGCCCCGAAGCCGCTCCAGCGAAAAGACCTTGTAGGCGATCGGCCGCTTGGTGTTCTTCTGCCGGATCCCGGTTTCGCGCTCGAAAAGACCGGAGGCCTGGTTGTAGCGGTCACCCAGGAGCGCCCCGTAGCAGGTCACCAGGGTGCCGCCGCCGCGAACCCACTCAAGAAGGCCGCGCTGGTATTCAACCGGCACATCCGGCGAGCTTACGTAGAGCACCTTGTAGGGCGCAAGGCGGCGGGGGTTGAGGTCTCTCTCCTCGACAAAATCGACCGGGATGTTGAAACGCAGCAGGCTGAAGAACTGCGAGTAGAGCTCCCCGAGGTAGGACATCGTCTTGAAATAGACCAGGGTGTTGGTGGCGTCGAAGGGGCCCGGGCGGTCCCAGACCTGGGGGCTCATTGGAGAGAGCATCGCCACCTCGGAAGCCGGGCGGCGGCCGGGCCAGAGGACGTCCTCTGCCTTGCCGATCATATGATGTGCTCTCGCCATCCGCGGCAGGAGCTTGTCGGCCTTGAAGGAATAGCAATTGGACGGGAAGATATACTCCGGGCCGAAGATGAAATACTGAAGCGCCTTGCCCCCGTTGCCGACGAGGCCCAGGATTGACTGGACGATGGCATCATCGTCGCCATAGCTTCGCGGCACGATGTAGCCGCCGTAGCGAACACCTCCCCTCTGAGCGCCCGCTGCCAGCTTCGCGCACCAGAACGGCCACTGCCAGCCGCTGGCATACCAGTCTTCGGTCCACAGGATGTTGGCCCCCCGCAACCGGCCGAATTCAATCCAGTCGTGGTGCATCATCGCCCCGCCACCGCCGCCCGGCACATAGAAGCGACCCTTGAAGTTGTTCCAGTTGGCGAAAACCCCGACACCGGGATAAAAGGCCTCCTCCATTTTTTTCGTCACAAGCCCGAGATGGCGGCAGGAATCCCAGGTCGAAAAGCGCATGCTCCAGTAAAAAAGCCTCCTGGTTTGAAGGTTCACCGCGCCGTTTCTGGACAGGGGCTCCACCTTGTCCCAGGCCGCCGCCCCAAGATCCGCCGGGGACAGGCCCTGGGACTGCAGGTAGCTGCGAAAGCGCTTCATCCCGTCGGGGCTCTCCCGAAGACTCTTGAGCTGAGCCGGCATCTGCCAGTGCGGTTCATCGATGATGGCGAAGGTTTCAACCTGCCGAGGGGCCCAACCGCTCTTGCGAAAGGACTCGGCCTGTTCCCTCGCCCATTTTGTCAGCTGGGCATCAACATCCGCCTCGCTGCCGTAGTTACACACCCAGCCGGGCGCAGTGAACGTGCCCCCACCTGTTCGCGTGATGCCCTGGCGCTTGAGTTCTTCTGTCACCTGGGGGCGATGAACCTCCGGGCCCAGAACATTGAAACCTGCGCTGGCCAGTGCCGCGAACCCCTCCCTGAAGGTGAGGCGATTGGTCCCGCCACGGGTACGAAGAGAATCGACAATCGGGAACTTCCTCGGGCGCTCCCCCTTCGGTATCTCAAAGCCCTTAAGCCCTGCCCAGAAGCGACGGTTGTACTGAGCAAAGCTGGCGGCCTTCTGATGTCCTTTCTCGGTGTAGATGGCGAGCCCCATCCCGTGGCCAAAAAGCTCGCCTGGCATTCGGTACACCGTCTTCGGGTCAGCCGGGAGCTTTACCTCGACCTCAACATGGGTCGTGTCGAGGGCCTCCTTGAAATTCAGCCAGAAGACCATGGGGTTTGTCCGGCCATTGTTGGGATAGTCGCGCCGCAGGGCGTCCCACATCTTTTTCGTGCAGGGAGTCCAGGCGGTCCACCGGTCACCCGCAGCGACCGCTGTACTGCCGCCGTAGCTGACATGAAACTCCTGCCCGGCTGGTGGCGTCTTTTGCTGTACCTTTAGAACCCGCGCACGCAGCAGGAAGAGCTCTTCGCTACGGCCTCCGGTGCAGACGCCCAGCCATACAAGGGCCACGATCAAGACGGACCCCAGCCTCTTGCCCGTCCGCTCCCGCCATGGAGAATATTTTTTCTCGCTGCCCTGCATCTCTTTCCATCATAGAGGTGTGCCGCGCGGTTTGCCGCCGCAAAACCAGCCCCGAAATTGAGTTCCATTTGCCTTCGCCAAGCGACAAACTGGGTTCTCGCACTCTGAAATAACCCCTCAAAATCGACGGAAACATCCATGTATAAGATCATGCTCCTGCTCACGGCACTCTGCCTCAGCAGCAACCTGCAGGCCGCCGGCAAGCCCAACATCGTCTACATCATGTCCGACGAGCTGGCCTATTTTGAGCTCTCGCACATGGGTAATAAGTATATCGAGACTCCGAACATCGACCGCATGGCGGCCGAGGGGATTCGCTTCACCCAGGCCCTGGCCGGCGCGCCCGTCTGCGCCCCGACCCGCTGCACCTTGATGACCGGTAAGCACTCCGGGCACACCTCGGTGCGCGCCAACGGCGGCGGCACCCCAATGCGAGCGGGAGAGACCACCATTGCCTCGATGCTCAAGAAGCTGGGCTACGCAACCGGCGGCTTCGGAAAGTGGGGGTGTGGGGGTCGCGGCTCAACCGGCGTTCCCGAGGAGCTCGGCTTCGATATTTTCCTCGGCTACTACGACCAGGTGCATGCCCACTCTTTCTATCCACCTCACATCGTTCGCAACAGCAAGGAGGTCCCGCTTGAGGGCAACCGCGGCGGGCGCACGGGGAAGACCTATTCCCACTATGTGATCTTCGATGCGGCGAAAAAATTCATCCGCGACAACGCGAAGAAGCCCTTCTTCTGCTACCTGCCCATCACTCCTCCCCACGACCTCTACGACATTCCAGAAAGCGACCCCTCCTGGCAGCACTTCAAGGACAAGGACTGGCCCGGCGAGACCCGCAACTACGCGGCCATGGTCCACATGGTCGACCGGCAGGTGGGGGAGGTGTTTGCCCTCCTGAAGGAGCTCGACCTCGAGGACAACACCCTCGTGTTTTTCTGCGGAGACAATGGCGGCAGCGACCGCTTCCGTAACAACGCGCACCCCAGGGGCTTCTTCAGCCCCAACCTGAACCCCAGGACCGGGGTTGGCTTCCGCGGCGGCAAAGGAAACCTCTACGAGGGCGGCCTGCGGATCCCGATGCTGGCGCGCTGGCCGGGAAAGATCAAGCCGGGACGGGTCAGCGACCTGCTGTGGTATTTCCCGGATGTGCTCCCCACCGTCGCCGAGGTAACCGGGGGCGAAGCGCCGGCGGACATTGACGGCATCTCGGTCCTTCCGGAGCTGCTCGGGCGTGAGCAGAAGAACAAGCACGAGCTCCTCTACTGGGAATACGGCGGGCACACCGCCGTGCGGATGGGC
>CAZTRG010000213.1:0-3799 GCA_964615885.1 uncultured Planctomycetia bacterium
AGCTCGAGCTTGATGATGGAGCCGTAGCCGCGCTCGAAATGGCGTGCAGGCCAGTTCGAATTGCAGGTCCAGATGTTTCCATCTTCGTCAAACTCGATCTCACGAGTGTAGGTCACCCGCGAGGGCATCCTGAAGTGAGCCATTTTCTCGGTCTTCGGGTCGAAACGGATGAGCGAGTCGCTGTTGGTGCCGCAGATCCAGACATAGCCCTTTGGATCGATGTTCAGCGCGTAGGGAGTCTGGTTCTCTGCGTTGGGAAGCTCGTAGACCTTCCACTTTTCGGTCTTCGGGTCGAAGCTGCCGAAGACACCGGAGCCGAAGCCCGGCACCCAGACGATACCCTTCTGATCAACATGCAGGCGCCGGGGGCCGCGGAAGGGTGGGTTCCATTCTTTGATGTCACCATCCGGGGTTCGCGGGTCGATTCTTCCGATGCGGTTGGCGTTGAGCTTGGAGTACCAGATCGTTCCGTCGACTGGCGAGAAGTCGATACCATAGGGCGTGAGACCGCGGGATTCACCTTTTCCCGCGCCGACAGCCTGGCCCTTTTTCAGGAGGTGGTATTCTTTCACCTTGTGGGTTTTGGGGTGAAGTGAGAAGCATGAATTCCTGCCCGCGTCCGTATACCAGATCAGGCCCTCGGGGTCCTTCGGGTTGATCCGCAGGGTGTGTGGATAGGAGCCACGTTTTGCTGGGGCCTCAGCGCTCGAGACGATGGTGAACTCCTTGGTCGTGAGGTCGAACCTGCCCATCTCGCCAGAGTTGCAGAGGGTGACCCACATGCTGCCGTCATTGGCGAGCTCGATCGAGTGCGGCCCCCTGGACTTTCGAGGGAAGCGGTATTCTTTTCGCTCGCCGTTCTTTGGATCGAGTGTTACCACCGCGTTCCGGCTCATATCGACGGCGTAGACCAGCCCATCGGGCCCGAGCTCGAGATCGTGGATCATGACATTGTATTTGTTGCCCATGTCCCATTCGGTGATCCGCGCTTTTGTCTCGAGACCCCTGGGGGCTGGCGGTGGAACGAAGGCGGGCCATTTCTTCACAGCTTCTTCGGAGTAGGTTTCCACGAGGCGCTGCACGATGGTTTTCCGAGTGTGCTTGTAGAGGCCGCCAAAGCCGTCCATGCGCCGAATCATCGTATCCCAGTCGATTGGCTCCTCCGGGCTTCGCCAGCCTTTGGAGCCGGTCTGGTGGCAGTAGGAGCAATACATCTTGTAGTTTTCCTTGTCCTTCTTACTCGTCCACTTGAGCATGTCGAAGCCGCTGTCAGCGGTGCGCTGGTCTTCGAGGTCTTCGCCCGTGGCGGGTTTCATGGTGAAGGAGAGGCTGCTCTCGCCGGCATTCACATCTCTCTTCACCTCGTCGAGCTGGCCCATGAGACGGGCCCGAACCTTGTAGTATTTCTTGTAGAAGAGCCCCTCGATCGAGAAGGATCCATCGGCCTGGCTGAAGACCGAGACGCTTTTGCGCTTGTGTGATTTTTTGTTCCGGGGGTCTGCGAGCTCCGCGTAGAAGGCAGAGATCATCACGCCCTCCATGGGCTTGCCGGCGGAGTCCACTACCTTGCCGCTGATCGTGTCGGCCTTGGCACTCAGGGCTGTCAGCGTAATTGCCAGTGCTGCCAGGGACGTTTTTGCAGTTTTCATCATCTGGGTTTTCTCCGTGTGTTTCTCATGCTCGGGGAGGTTCCCGCCGGTATATATTCCGCTCTCAGCCACTATTCTGGACAGGCTAATTGGCCTATTTGACAGAAATTTACATACTTCTTCAGCAGCCTTCAGGATTACGTGCGAAAAGCCTTCGGGAAAGTTAAACTCTTTGGAGAGTTGTTCCCCGCTTTACCAGAGGACTCCAGCCGGACATGCAGAAGACCACGATCATTTTAATCCTGGCGTTTTGTTTCTGTGCCGCTTCCGGTCTGCGGGCACAGGACGATGCTTTTTCGAAGCTGGTCCGGCCCGCCTTCTCCAAGAGCTGTTTCAAATGCCACGGCGAAGGCCCGAAGGTGAAGGGGAAGGTGAACCTGCTGGAGCTCAAGAGCTCTGCCGATCTCAGGAAGAATCCCGAGCTGCTCGAAAAAATCATCGAGGCGCTCGATTCCGGCGAGATGCCGCCTGAGAAGGCACCGCCGCTGGCTGCAGAGACGCGCCGGGGGCTTGTAGTGGAGTTGAAGAAACTCCTGCGCCAGGCCGTTGACTCGCAAAAGTCCGTGGCGCGGACCCCAATTCGGCGTATGAACCGCTTCCAGTACAACAACGCCGTGAAGGATCTTTTTCAGCTCAAGGTCGAGGTCTTCCCCCTGCCTGAAAAAATGATGCGCGACCACGGCTACTTCAAGCCCGAGACGGGCAAGATGGAGGCGAAGGTCAGGGTGGGGAGCCGTCCGCTGGGCAAGTCGCAGCTCATCGAGCCGCGGCTCGCCGGGGTGGCACCCTTTCCGCAGGACCTCCGCGCCGAGCACGGCTTCGACAACCGGGGCGACCATCTCTCGCTCTCGCCACTCCTGATGGAGTCCTTTCTCAAGCTCAGCCGGTCGATCGTCAACAGCCCCGACTTCAACACCAAGCGCTGCGGCATCTGGAAATCTTTTTTCCTTGAGCCGAAGAAGGCTCCCCGCGCGGCCGTGAAGGCCAGGCTTCGCGGATTCCTGGGCCGGGCCTTTCGCCGGCCGGTAGATGACGCGACCCTCAAGCGCTACACCGCCTACGTGCACAAGCAGCTGGAAGCGGGCAGGCGGTTTACCGCCGCCATGAAGGACGTGGCGGCCGGGGTGATCTGTTCGCCCCGCTTTCTCTATCTTCGCGAGCGCGGAGACAAGGGCGGAGATGGTTACGACCTGGCATCGAGGCTCTCCTTTTTTCTCTGGGGCAGCATTCCTGACAAGGCCCTGCTTGATCTCGCCGGGGCAGGAAAGCTCCACCAGCCGGAAATCCTGGGCGGACAGGTGGCCCGCATGCTCAAGGACCGCAAGCTCAAGCGCTTCTGCGACAGCTTTCCCTCCCAGTGGCTGCAGCTTGACAGGATCATCTCCGTCATTCCCGAGCGGGCAGACAACCAGGAATTCTTCTTCGGACCCTACCGCGCCAGCATGCACATGATGCTCGAGCCCTTGCTGCTCTTTGAGACGGTGCTGATCGAAGACCGTCCTGTGACCCAGCTTCTCGACGCCGACTTCAGCTACCGCAGTGACCTGCTGGAGAACTGGTACAAGGGCGGGAAGGCCGGCGGTCCTCCCACCGCGATCCCCTTCAAGCGAGTGCCTGTGACCGACCGCCGCCAGGTTGGAGTCATCACCAACGCTGCTGTCATGACCATGACCTCCAGCTCGACCCGCACCAAGCCGATCACCCGTGGCGCCTGGCTCGCCACCGTCATCTTCAACAAGCCTCCGGAGCCTCCTCCCGCGGATGTTCCCGAGCTGACCGAAACTCCCGGCAGGAAAGATGAAAAGCTGACCATTCGCGAGCGCCTGGCGGCTCATCGTGAGCGTGCGGATTGCGCCGGCTGCCACGACAAGATTGATCCGCTCGGATTCGCCCTGGAGAATTACGGTCCCACGGGACTCTGGCGGGACAAGTATTCCAACGGACGGGAGGTCGAGCCCGGGGGCACCCTCATCAGGAAATACGAGTTCAAGCACATCATCGAGATCAAGGATGCGCTCCTGGCTGAAAAAGACCGTTTTACGCGGGCTTTTGCCGGCCACCTGCTCTCCTTTGCCCTCGGCCGCGGGCTGGTTGCGGCTGATTCACCAGCTCTCGACAGGGTCACGGCAGCAACTATTGAAAAGGGCTAC
>CAZTRG010000214.1:0-11547 GCA_964615885.1 uncultured Planctomycetia bacterium
GGCGTTCTTGTTGATCTTCGGGGTGCGGCCGAATTCGCCCCAGGTAACGACGGACACGTCGGAATCGAGCCCGCGCTCATGGAGATCTTCAACCAGGGCGCTCACGCCCTGGTCCCACAGCGGCAGGTACTTGTCCTTCAGTGACTTGAAGTTACTCGAGTGGAAGTCCCAGCGCCCGAAGTTGAGCGTTACCACGCGGCAGCCGGCCTCGACCAGTCGCCTTGCCAGCAGGAAGTGCTGCAGGTTCAGGGGGGCGCCGTCGGCGTGTTTCTTGGGGTCGCCTTTTCCGTAGCGTTCGAGTGTTTCGGGGTCTTCCTGCGAGAGATCGAAGGCCTCGGCGAGCCGGTTGGAGGTCAGGATGTCCATGGCGCGCTGCTGCAGGCGGTCGAGAGCGCTGACCGATCTCAGCGAATCGGCCTGGCGGCGGAAGGTGTCAAAGGATTCGAGCAGGGACCGCCTGTTTCCGAGGCGTCCGAGATCCATTTCCTTGAGGACCATGTCCTCGCCGACCTTTCCGTTAGGGCGGAAGGCCGCGTTCTTCTGGCCCAGGAAGCCGGGGAGCCCCGGTGATCCGTAGGGCGGGTGGCCCGTCTTCGGGGAGAGCCCGACAAAGGGCGGGACTGCCGCCTCGGTGGGGCCCAGCAGGGATGAGACGCAGGAGCCGACACTCGGCCAGCCGCCGCGCGGCTCGTTCGGCTTCGGTCTGCCGGTATAGCAGATGTAGGAGTCATGGGCACCGCTGGGTGAGCCGACGACCGACCGAATCGGGATGAGCTTGTCCATGAGCTTTGCCAGGCGCGGCAGGTGCTCACAGATCTCGATGCCCTCGACATTGGTCTTGATGGGCTTGAACTCGCCGCGGATCTCTGAGGGAGCATCCATCTTCAGGTCGTACATGTCCTGGTGGGGAGGTGCACCGCACATATAGACCATGATGATGGCCTTGTTCGATTTACCGATTCCTGCCTGCTCCTCGGCGGCGAGCAGTTGGGGGAGGCTCAGCCCGCCCAGGCCGAGAGCGCCGATTTTCAGCGCATCACGCCGGGTGAGGCCATCGCAGAGGCTGTATTCCTGGCCTGTGAGGTTCAACATGCTGCCGTTCTCCTCAGGTTCTGTGCCCGGGCGGAACAAAGTGAAAACACGGTTGCTGAAGCAAGTTCCCGGGTAGCTCTAAGGACAGTATAGGTGAAAAGGCACCTCGTTGGAGTATTTATCTTCCCCCAGGCTCAAAGTGGGCATTTTTACGTGAAAATTGATCGCGAAAACCGACCCCATGAACCGCCCGCGGATTTTTTCAACGGTACCCCGGGGATCAGTTCTTTTCGATGCGATAGAGGGCCTTGTCGGTGCGCAGGAAGAGGGCCTTGCCGGCGATGGCCAGGCTCGACATGTGTTGCCCGGGGAGCTGGTTGTTTGCCAGCACATCGAGCTTCTCCTTGCCGGGCCTGATGACAGTCGTTACGCCTTCGCGGCTGTGGAAGAAGAGCTTGCCGTCGGCGTAGGTGGGGGATGAGGAGTGGTTGCCGTTGATGCGCTCCTGCCAGTGGACCTTGCCGGTGAGGGCATCGAGGCAGGTGACGACGCCGCCGGCATCGCTGACGAAGTAAAGCTCTTTGCCGACCAGGATGGGTGAGGAGGTTTTGGGGACGCTGCGCTTGTGACGCCAGGTGATCGTGGGGTTGGTGCTCTTGTCATAGCGTACAGCCAGGATCTGGGCTCTCATGAAGCTGGTGCTCAGGAAGATCATCCCGTGGCCAGCGACCGGCCGGGGAACATTGGAGAAGCCAAGTATGCCGTAGTTGAGCTTCCAGAGCTCTTTACCGGAGGCGGGGTCGTAGCCGTAGAGCCAGTCGGCGGCCGGGGAGACAACGTGTTCTTTCCCGGCTATTTTGAGCATCAGCGGGGTGCCATAGGCCTTCTTCAGCTGCGGGTTCTTGTTCATTTCTCCGCTGCGCCTGGTCTTCCAGGCGAGCTTGCCGGTCTTCTTGTCGAGGGCGGCTATAAACTGTTCGTCGCTGCCGTCCATGTGAAAAATCACCTTGTCCTGCCAGAGCACCGGCGTGCTTCCGGGACCGTTCTCATGCATGACCTTGAGGTCCTGGTTCTGCCAGAGCACCTTTGCGCTCGAGGTGTCGACGCAGGCGGTTCCATAGGATCCGAAGTGGCAGTAGAGGCGGCCTTCTTCGATCAGGGGTGTCGGTGAGGCGTAGCTGTTGAGCTCGTGGACCCACTGCGGCTCTCCCTTTTTGAGCACCTCGATATCATGCAGGATCTTGCCGGATTTCCTGTCGAGGCAGATGGCATGAAGGCTGACTTTCTCCAGCACGATGAGGGGCTGTCCCCCGGTGTTGGCCTTGAGCCGTTTCTTTTTTTCTTCCTCTGAGGCGAGCTTCTCATGGGCCGCGGTAACCCAGACCTGGTCACCCTGGATCACCGGGGATGACCAGCCGCGTCCGGGCAGCCTGGTTTTCCAGCTGACGTTCTTCTCGCCACTCCATTCAGTCGGCAGGTTGCTGGCCTCGCTGTGCCCCTGTCCGGCCGGACCGCGCCACTGCGGCCAGCTGTCGGCAGCGACTATGGCTGTGAGCTGGAGAGAGAGAAGGAGAAGAACGGTGCTGGTGAGTTTCCCTGCTGGCTGGGTCATTTTCGCGAATCCCTGGATAGTTGGTATTTGCCCGTCATCGAGCTGTTTTCCTGTCCGTGAATTCTATTACCGGCGGGGAGCCGCTGCAAGACCGGCCACCTGCGAGTTGCCATGCTTGCCTGGCCGCCACCGCTCAGAAATCATAGTCGATGGTGAACAGGAGGGTGGTGCCACCTGAGTCGGTGCCGCCGACCACTCCCAGCGAGGCATCTCCCTTGCCGAAGTCTACCTCGACAGCGCTCCAGGCCAGCTCCAGCCCCAGGGACCAGCCGTCAAAGACATATTCGACCCCGCCGACGGCATGAATCCCGAAGCCATGGGCATGGCTTGCAAAAACTACGGAAACGTCGTCGCGGTTGTTGACATCAACGGTCTGCGAGAACCAGTTGTATTCCACCCCGATCCCGATATATGGATGCCAGTAGCCGGATTTTTTACCTCCTGGTCCTCCCCGGGGCGGGTGCAGGAGGGCGGTGTATTTCACCGCCAGCAGGGCGAACTCCCCGTCAATCCAGATGTCCATCGGGTTGCCCTCGGTATCCTCCTGCCTGAAGGTTCCGAAGCCGTAGACCAGGTCCAGGGTCCCCCGGGTGGAGAAGTGGTCGGTGATGTCTCCCTCGATGGAGATTCCAAGCAATGGGACGATTCCGGGGTCGCTGGCATACTTGATCATCGCAGTGATGACATCGTTCTTGTAGTAGAGTCCGCCGATGCGCAGCCGGTACTGCAGGGTGCTTCCGCTGGATGCCTCCTCTGTTGCGACCGGGGCGGGGAGGCTGGGCAGGGGCGGTCCGGCTTTTTCCGCGAGCTCCTCACCGGTGAATGCAAGCAGGCCCGGATGCAGCAGCGGGAGCGTGTCCTCGGCTGCGCAGGGCGGAGAGCCAGGCCCGTGGAAAAAACCACAAGCCAGGGCCAGCAGGCATGTTTTGAGAATCTTCATATTCAGGGATCTGGGGTCTACCCGGACGGAGTTGCCCGAATATTCCGTCAATGGTACGAAAATAGCGGTTAACCCTTCATTATACGGGTCAGCACTGCCCGCTAAGCTGATTCGTCCGGTCAATCATGCTGTGGTTGTTCAAGGGTGGGCTCCAGGCAGGGTTTTGTTCGGGTTGTCCCCGCAGTCTCTTCTCTCTTTCCAGGAGCCGCCTTGAGGCCAGTCAGCAGGGGTATTGCCAGCTCTAGCCGCCAGGGATCAGGAGGCCCTCCTGCGGGCCTCCTCAAGCAGCCGGCGCATTTTTTCCTGCTGTTTTTTGAAGGCGCTCTTGCCGGCAAGGTTGGTGTGCTCTGCCGGGTCTTTCTCCAGGTCGTAGAGCTCGGCCGCGGAGCTGCTTCCCCATTCAGCGTAGCGCCAGCGGCTCGTGCGGATCGACCGGCCGAGCTCCGTTCCCCGGCTGACCACGGTGTAGGCGGTCTCCCTGCCCGCGCCGGAGGGATCATCGAGCAGGGCTGTGAAGCTCTTTCCCTGCAGGTGCGCCGGAGCCTTGAGGCCGCAGAGCTCGCTGAGGGTGGGGTAGAGATCGACCAGCTCGATGAGTCCGCTTGAGCTCGTCCCTTCCCGTGTTCTGCCCGGTACACGAACAATCATGGGAACCCGGGCACACTCCTCAAAGAGGGAGACCTTGCCCCACATATAGTGTTCACCGAGATGGTAGCCGTGGTCGGAGATGAGGATGACGATGGTGTTCTCCCACAGCTTGTTGCGCTTGAGGGCATCGAGCAACAGGCCGATCTGGGCATCGATGAAGCTGATGCAGGCATGGTAGGCCTGGGTATAGGCCCTGCGCAGCGGGTCGTTTTCCTTGTCGAGCTCGAAGCCGAAGGCCTTGAAGCGCTTGACCATTGCACGGGGCGGGATGTCGTTCCAGTCGCCGACGAGGGCCGGCGGGATGACGAGCTTCTCCTGCGGATACATGTCGAAATATTTTTTCGGAGCCCAGAAGGGGACATGAGGCTTCTGGATCCCGCAGGCGATGAAGAAGGGCTTGTCGCCGTAGCTCTTTGAGTCGAGCCAGGAGACGACGCGGCGTGCGTTGCGGCCGTCCTTGTGCTCGTCGTCACGCATGTCGGTGGGGCCATAGCCCGGCACCTTCTGCCCGCTCGCTCCGCGCTTCGCCTCTTTCAGCTTGAGCCGCCAGGCCTTGCGGTTGGATGCTTTTTCAATCGAGCCGTTGGTGGCCTCGAATTCTTTCCGGGCTTTCTCCAGCACCGGGTTGCGCTCGTTCTCGAAACGCTCGTATTCATACCAGCAGGATTCGCCGGGATCCGTTTTCATGTTGTGGAAAACCTTGCCGACTCCGGCGGTCCAGTACCCGTTTTTCCTGAAATGCTCCGGGAATGGAGTCATCCCGGGCCGTTTCTGGCGGATATCGGACTTGTTGTCGAGCACCCGGGTCGATTCCGGGTAGAGGCCGCTGAGGAAAGAGGAGCGCGATGGTCCGCAGACCGGGTACTGGCAATAGGTTCGCAGGAAGCGGGTACCGCCCGCGGCCAGCCGGTCCATCGCCGGTGTCCTGATGTGACGGTAGCCGGAGGTGCTGACGTGGGTGTTCAGGTCGTCACAGACGATGAAGAGAACATTCGGCGGCTCCGCAGCCGTCCTGCTTTCGCCGGCAGGCATTGGAGCGGTTGTAAGGAAGGCCAGGAGAATCGCCGTAGTCCGGATAAGTTGCATAGGGTGGGCTCTGTGAACAGCTTGATTTCACCTCTCAGCTTCCGCTGAAGGGCCTTCAGGCTAATCTATGCGCTTCTGCGGGACAAGGTTCTCGATCCGGGGCTTCCCCTGCATGCTTTCAGGGGCATTTTTTTTGGGGTAGGATGGGGGCAGGTTGTTTGAGTCGGAGCCCAGAGATGTTGAAGACGATTTTACCTCTTTTCCTGGTGGTCACGGTGCTGGCCTCGTTTTCGTGGTCCCAGTCCGTCACGCCTAGATCCGGTTCCGGGCTCAAAAGCAACCTCGATCTTCCCTTTGATGCAGGGGGAGAAGACAGCCAGCAGGAGGAGGCGCCTGAGCTCATTGTTTTCTATGGCGAGGCCTACGAGGCCAGCAATGTCGTCTTCTGCCTCGATGAATCCCTCACCATGCGCAATGGAGGACGCTTCGATATCGAGAAGCGCGAGGTCCGGCGGGCCATCTCTGAATTGAACCCGGATGCCATGTTCGGGGTCCTTTTTTACGGCGGGCAGGTTACGAGCTTTCGCCGGCAATTGATCAAGGCGACGGCTTCCAACAAGCAGGCGGCGATGGGCTTTATCGACTCCCGCGCTGAAAACCTCGGCACCTGCCTGGGCAATTCAGTAGCCCAGGCGCTTCAGATGCTGCACCAGTCTGCGGCCAGGTACCAGGCGGTTATCCTGGTCAGCGATGGGACGCCGACGCGCTGCCCCTTCGCCAGGCTCAACGGCTGTGGAGAGAAGCAGGCGGTCTGCAACGAGGTGCTTGGCCAGATCACCGCTGCCAACGCCAGGCGTATGCCTGTGCATTGCATCCTGGTCGGCAATGCCGACAGGTGTAACGGTCTTCCTACGCAATTTATGAGAGCCGTCTCCGGTCTGAGTGGCGGTTCTTTCCGGCATGTTCCCCAATAGTTATAGATACCGTGACAGCTCCCGGTGGATCTGAGCGGATGGAGTTCGAAGATGAGTAAAGTGGCAAGCTTGAGCATCCTGGCGGTTTTTGTCTTTTTCTCCGCGGCCTTTGCGGCAGAACCAGAACCCAACACCTGGCCGGGCTGGAGAGGCCCGGCGGCGGCCGGCAGTATTCCCAGCGGCACCTACGCCAGCGGCTGGGCTGATGGGAAGAACATTCTCTGGACAGCTCCTCTGCCCGGCAAGGGCTGTTCGACCCCGGTGGTCTGGGGGGAGAGCATCTTCATCACGGTTCCGATCGAGGGAGAGGATGGGATCATGGCCTTTGACTGGAAGGGTAAGGTCCAGTGGCAGAGCCGCATGGGTAAGGCGCGTGGAGGTAAGCACCGCAACGGCTCGGGTGCGAATCCTTCGCCCATAACCGATGGGAAGTACATCTTCGCCTATTACCGAAGCGGCAATTTCGCCGGGCTCGATATCAAGGGCAAGGTGCTGTGGAAGACCAACCTGCAGAAGCGCTTCGGGGCCGACACCCTCTACTGGGATATCGGCACCTCGCCGGTGGTGACCGAGAAGCACGCGGTGATCGCCGTTATCCAGGAGCGCGGCTCCTTCCTGGCGGCCTTCGATAAGCAGAGCGGCGAGATCGCCTGGAAGGTGGCACGCAATTACGAATGCCCGACCGAGGGTGACCACAGCTACACTACGCCGATTGTCGTTCGCCATGAGGGCAAGGAGGCGATCCTGGTCTGGGGTGCGGAACGACTGACCCTGCATTCGGCTGCCGACGGAAAAGTCATCTGGAGCTGTGCGGGATTCAACCCCGAAAAGAGACGCAACTGGGTCACCGTGGCCTCCCCGGTGATCGCCTCGGGGGTCGTGGTTGTCCCCTATGGGCGGGGAGCGAGGCTGGCCGGCGTCAAGCTCGGCGGCAAGGGAGACGTTACCGCCACGCACCGTCTCTGGACGGTGAAAGATAACGGCACCTTCGTCCCGACACCCGCTGCTTCCGGAGACGAGGTCTACATCCTGCGCGACAAGGGCCAGGTCGTTTGCCTGGACGCAAAGAGCGGCAAGACGAAATGGAGCGGGCGTATGCCCAAGCACCGGGCAAAGTATTATTCTTCGCCCCTGGTGGCCGGCGGGAACATGTACGCCGCTCGTGAAGATGGCGTCGTGGTTGTCGCCCGCCTCGGCGAGGATTTCAAGGTCTTGAGCGAGAACGATATGGGCGAGAGGATGATCGCCTCCCCGGTACCTATGGCCGGCCGGCTCCTGCTGCGTGGAGACCGCGCCCTCTACTGCATTGCGAAGCCCGGTGAGGCGGCCTCGAAATGAACCGCCGCTTGATTGCGGCGATCCTTGCCACCACCTGCCTGTTTTCTTTCCAGGTGGTGGCGGAAGAGTCCGCAGCGGGCGAGAGGCTGGCCTCCGCTATCATCGAGGGCAATCTCGATGCCGTCGAAAAGCTGCTTGAGAAGGGCCTCGATGTGAACGCCCCGCTTGCCGAGGGTTTTTGGGCGCTTGATGTGGCGAGGATCTGCGGCCGCAAGAGCATCGAGAAGCTGCTCCTTGAAAAGGGCGCGAAGAAGGCGAACGCCAAGACCGTCCTTCCGGGCACCTTCGCCCCGGGGCTTGCCGACCTGTACCTCTCCAGCGCCATCTCAAAGGATTCTCCCGGTTTCTCGGTAATCGTCAGCCGCAAGGGCAAGGAGCTCTTCTGCCGCGGCTACGGGCTGGCCCGGGTCAAGGCAGGGGTGCCCGCCGGGCCTGGAACGCCCTTCCGGATCGGGTCGGTCACCAAGCAGTTCACCTCGGTGGCGATCCTCAAGCTGCAGGAGGATGGGAAGCTGAAAGTCAGTGACAGGCTCTCGAAGTTTTTCCCGGATTTTCCGCGTGGCGGGGAGGTTACGCTCCATCACCTGCTCTCCCACACCTCGGGGATTCACAGCTATACCTCGGATCCCGGTTTTTTGGAGGGGGTGACCAGGCCCGTGAAGGCAGCTGACCTGGTTGAGAAGATCAGCAAGGCGCCCTTCGATTTCGATCCGGGCAGGCATCTGAATTATTCCAACTCCGGCTACTTCCTGCTCGGGCTGATCGTGGAGAAGGCCTCCGGACAGACCTACGGGGAATACCTGCAGGAGAAGTTCTTCAAGCCCCTGGGGATGAAGAGCACGGGTGTCCACCGGCGAGGCTCTGAGCCCGCCGGCGAGGCCTATGGCTATACCCGCAAGGAGAGTGGCTACCGGCGGGCGCTTGACTGGGATATGAGCTGGGCCGGTGGCGCCGGGGCGCTCTATTCGACGGTTCGTGACCTCGACCGCTGGAACGAGGGCCTCTTCGCTCTCAAGGTGCTCAACAGGAAAAGCCTTGAGCTGGCCTTGACCCCGGTCAAGCCGATTGGCAAAGGGGACAAGGTGTTCTATGCCTACGGCTGGATCATCTCGCCGCATCGAGGTCTTCGTCAAGTCGCTCACTCCGGTGGCCTGCACGGCTTCCAGTCCTACCTCGCTCGCTACCCCGGGCAGAACCTGACGGTGGCGGTCCTTGCCAACGCGGAGTTTTCTCCGGGAGTGAAGGCCGAGAATATTGCAGAGCTCTGGCTGGCGGCAGAGATGGAGCCGCGCCTGGAGCGGCAGGAGAAAAAAGCAATCGCCGGTAAGGGCTATGATGATTATCCCGGGCGCTACGATTACGGCTCGGGGGTGATGACCATCGAGCGCGAAGGGGACCGGCTCTTCGCCCAGCTCGCCCTGCAGCAGCGCTTCGAGATCTTCCCCGCCGGCGATGACGAGTTCTTCTGGAAGGTGGTGGAGGCGCGGGCAAAGTTCGAGCGCGCCAGGTCAGGGAAGGTCACCGGGATCCTGCACAGCCAGGGCGGCGGCGAGATCAAGGCTCCCAGGCTGACCCGGCAGGTGGCAGTGAAGGTTGACCCGGCGCTCTACGATGCCTACCTCGGCAGGTACGACTACGGCGGTGGGCAGGTGCTCACGGTCACACGGGACGGCGGCCAGCTGATGGGCCAGCTGACCGGCCAGCCGAAGCTCCTGCTGCTGCCGCGCTCAAAGACGGAGTTCTTCTTCAAGGTGGTCAATGCCGAGGTGGCCTTTGTCTCCGATCCCAGGGGCAAGATCATCGGTGTCGAGCATCTGCAGAACGGCAGATTTCTCGAGGCTCCCAGGATCAAGTAGCTCTCCCGGGTTTCTCTAGAGCGAGATCTCCAGGGTCGCGGTCTTGCCCTTTTCGAGCGAGCGAATGCCCTTGAGGGTTTTCATCTTTTTCCCCTCGCCGACCCGGACCGTGTAGGAACCCGCAGCGAAGACCTTCGGGCGGTAGCTCGAGCCCTTGATCCGCAGGGTGTAGACCACCTCGCCGGATTTCTCGTTGATAATCGAGACGACGGGGTCGGCCTGCCCGCTGATCTTCAGCTCCGGCAGCCAGGCCGCCGCCTTGCGGGAGTAGTTGTCCTCCTGGCGGATGGTCTTCGGCCAGCCGAGGTACTGCTTTGATTCGGGCTTGGTGATGTCGACGTTTCTCGGCCAGCACTCGAAGGTGATCTCCCGGGCGGGCTTGTTGAAGCGAACCACCCCGAAGCCTGCGGCGCGGGTGGTGAGCTTGCCGCCCTTGCGGAAGTCCTCGGCCTTCATCCGCGGGTTGGCGGCTGCCCAGCAGGTGACCTTGTTGTGGAAGCCATCGAGGTGGCGGCCGGTGTACTCCGGCAGGCCGGGCAGGCGGTTGGCGCCGGGTTCAAGGGGGATCCACCAGCGCAGGTAGAGGTTGGCGATCGAGGGGACGCAGAAGGAGAAGACCGAGTCGTCCCAGTCGTCGATGCCGTGCTGGAAGATCGTTCCGAGGTGCTGGTCACCGGCGATGTGCACGGAGAAGCTGCGGCGCATGGCGTCGATCGCCTTGTTGCGGCCGGTCTGCGGCCAGCCGTTGGAGTCGAGGTCGGCGTGCAGCCGGCCGCCGATCTTGCCGTGGATATGGGCTCCGCCGCAGAAGATTGTCTGCGACAAGACAGCCTTCATCTCGGCACCCTTCCAGTCCTGTCCCCATTCCCTGAGGAATTTCAGCTGCCGGTCTCCCAGGAGAACCGCCTCGGGGACATCGATGGTCCTGGGGTCGTAGTTCGGGTTGCGGACGTGGTCCGGGCGCGGACCCTGCTGGGGAATGAGCCCCTTGGGGCCGGACTTGAACTTGCGGTCCTCGATGATGGCGAAGCTGATGCCGCCGACCTTCAGGTCGGTGTAGTAGACCGTGATGCCGCGCTTGATGGGGGTGGGGTCGTAGGGGTCGGGCAGGTGGCTGGTCTGCGCGCGCTGGACCTCGTTGACGTACTCAACCGGCATGAAGAAGCCGCCGTCGGGGCCGGCGCCGGTCGAGGCCTTCTTGCCGCTGGCACCCCAGATATTGGCCTGTCCGACATCGTGGTCGTCAGGAATCGTGATGGTGGGGATCGAGCGGATGATCTCGCCGAAGTCGCGGCCGAACTTGAGCCAGGCGGCGTAGTGGCGCCGATGGTCGTAGACCTGGTCGCCTGAGAAGAAGAGCAGGTCGGGCTTGATCCTCTTGATGTTCGCGACGATGTCGTCGCGGGAGATGTCCCCGCCGTGGGCTGGGTTGATCGAGTTGCCGGTGAAGGCGGCGATGACGATTTCTTTTTTCTCCACCGGGTCCTTGCGGACCAGGCCCTCGTAATAGGCCGTCTTGCCGTGGGCGACACGGTAGGCGGTGTCACGGGTGGAGTCCCAGCCTGGCACCCGGAAGGGAGCGGGCCAGCCGCGCTCGATGACGTTCGTCTCGGCGGCGACCTTCCAGTCGCCGTCTCTCTTCACCTCGAGGCGGACCTTTCGCGGTTCACCCTCCTTGAGCGGGTAGAGCTGCGCTGTGAGCTTCAGGACCTTGTCCTCGACCGTGTAGAGGGCGAAGCAGATGACATCTTTTCTCTCGACCTCCGGGATGCTCAAGAGTGGCTTCCTGCGCTGCTGGTTTTTCCGCCCGGCGTTTTTTTTCTGCTGCTGTTTCTTCGTTCCGTTCTGCGCGGTGGCGACGGTCGAGGGCAGCGCCAGTGCGAGGGCGAAAGACAGGACAAGGAGTTTTCTTTGAGTGGACACGTTTCTGTTTTCCTGGATTGGTTTCAGGTGGGGGCGTCTCTGCGAAGAAGCGCTCTTCGCCAAACGCTGAGTATCTAACAGATTGCCGACCGGTTCCAGATGTCTCCGGTGTTCTTCTCAGAAGCGCAGGCTGAGCCCGATCTTGAAGGTCAGGTCAGATTCCGTCCAGCGCAGGCGGCCCTCGTTGCGGTCGATGCC
>CAZTRG010000215.1:0-19300 GCA_964615885.1 uncultured Planctomycetia bacterium
AGCCACATTCCAGACCTTCAGGCTCCCATCGAAGCTGGCCGTGGCAACAAGACGGGCATCCGGGCTGATGCTGACATCATAAACCGGCGCTGAATGGCCGGAAAGCTGCCGAGGCGGCCCAGCCTCCGAGGGGCCGGAGCCGGCCTGGGCCAGCAGGATCGTGAGAAAGGCCGGTATCAGGTTCATCACCACTCCCGCTCGAACATTCTGCGTAATGTCCGGATCCGCAATTACATTCAGAGCGGCTCATTGTAACAGAAGGCCTGTGAGGGGCAACGCCGGCACCTCTAGAGCCGGCTGGGGGGACAGCTCAGCGTTCCGACCGGCGGATGAAATAATCACGCTCATCGTAGCCGCGGCTGAGAATCTTGAACATGGTGACATCGCCGGGAGAGGTCATGGCCTCATCGAAAGCACCAATGTCCTCGATCTTGCGCTCGTTGACTTCAAGGATCACTCCACCGGGGCGTACACCCTTGCGCCAGGCAGCGCTCTCGGGATCCACATCGATAACGGCAACACCCAGCTTCGAAGGGGGAACCCCGTTGCTGGAGGCGAGCTCGCGAGTCAGGGTTGTGACTGTTATCCCGAAAATTCGGCTGCCCCCGGCCAGCGGCTCCTGTGGAGGCGGCAAGGGCTGGGAGGGCCCTGAGCTCTCGACCGGCACCACCTCAAAGCTATGTTCCGCTCCGGCCCGAAGAACACCGACCTTCACCACCTGCCCGGGCACCTGCTCCGCGATCATCAGGCGGAGGTCGTGCTGGTCACGAACCCGGCGGCCGCCAAATTCAAGAACCAGGTCCCTGGCAAGCAGCCCGCCCTCCGCAGCGGGGCTTCCATTTTCAACATAGCTGATAAAGGCTCCTTGAGGCGCCGGCAGCTTATAGTAATCTGCCATATCACGGTCCACGTAGACCGTCGCGATGCCAATGCGGCTGATGTTGCCACCCTTGATCCAGCGCTCAGCCAACGCCCGGGCAAGATTGATGGGCACTGCAAAGCTGATGCCGTGGTTGCCCTTGCCCGAGTGCGAATAGATCGCCGTGTTGATGCCGACCACCTCGCCCTGCAGGTTGACCAGGGGGCCGCCGCTGCTGCCCGGGCTGATCGCCGCATCGGTCTGGATAAAGTTCTCATAGGGCAGGAGGCTGAGATCTGATCTTCCGAGTGCCGCGATGATCCCGGAAGAGACCGTCTGCAGGAGACCAAAGGGATGGCCGATGGCCAGGATACGCTGGCCTGCCTCGAGTCCATTTGAATCTCCGAGCATGGCAACCGGCAGGCTGCCCAATTCGATCTTGAGCAGGGCTATATCGGAGGCCGGGTCACTGCGAACCATCCTGCCCGGGGCACTGCGGCCATCGGCCAGCGAGACCTCCAGGGCCTGGGCCCCTTCCACCAGGTGGTGATTGGTCAGGATAAATCCCTTCGCGTCGATCAGAAAGCCGGAACCGAAATCCTGCTGCAGGGCCTTCTCTGATCGCGTCAAGGTCTCCTCGTCTGCTCTTCGCGCCTTCCGGGCAACGATCGCAACCACCGTCGGCTTGACCCTCTTCGCCACGCCGCAGTTGAGCTTGTCCAGCTGCAAGGCAAGGGAAAGTGGTCGTCCCCCTGCAGCCGGAGAGGGCAGGTTCAGCGACACCGCAGCCGCCTGCCCCCGCCCCTGCAGGTTGAAGAGGGGCGGCTCGTAGAGCAGGATTCCTGCAAAGATACAGAGAATCGAGAGCGATAAAACCAGCCTGTTGAAGCTAAGCATAGAACTAGGGGCCCTGGAAGAAAACGAACTCCGGCGCTTTCGTCTTCATCGGCCTGATCCAGTGCATCCCTTAAGCTTTTTTCCTTTTTCCCTGCCTTCGCAGGGCACAAACCCCCCGGAAAAAGGCGTGTTCGGGCCGGCGCAGGAAGTCTAGGGGTAAGCCGGCAGATGACGCGTTCTGCGCCGCCCAGGGGCTACTGCCAACCTCCTGCAGGCCTCCTATTGGAGGAGGCGGTCAGCAATCCGCTGCAGGGTGTGAAGATCGCGGGCCGTTGGATCAACGTGATACCAGGCAGCCTTGCCCTGGGAATCAAAAATGAGGAAGGAGGCAGAACCCACCGTAGCGTGCAGGCGCCTGAAAACCTGGTGCTTGTCGCTGACGTCGAACCCGGCTGAAAGCCCAAGCTCATTGTCCTGAAGCTCCTGTCGAAGGCTGTCCCGTCTCTGCTGCTTGGCCTCGGCTGCCAGCCCTCTTGGCATGAAGGAGAGGGTGGCTGCGGCAAACTTGTCAGGATTCTGCTTCTGCAGGGTGTCGAGCAGCTTGAGAAAAGGCAAAGCACGCAGGTTCTTTGCCTGCCTGAAGATGATGCCCAGCACCTTGCCCTCTTCCCTTAGCTTGGCAAAGCTGAGCGGCCTTCCGGTCAACCACTCGACCCCGGCGTCGAATTCTACCGCCGGCAGCTTGCCGTGGAATTCCTGGATATATTTCGAGTAGTCCCGCGCCCGGAAGTCACGGTAGATCCGAACAACACTTGGCAGCTCCTTGCCGGCCTGCCCAAGCTGCTGCTCGAGCTGATCAGTCTTGTTGATATAAGCCTGGAAACCCGCACGGGCAGAATCGAGATCTCCCATGGCATAGGTGGCAAAACCAATCCAGAAATCGCTGATCATCGACCACTGGCTGTACTGGGCCCAGATTGACTTGGGCAGCGTGCTGTCCTTGAGGCGCTCAACATATTCCTTCTGGATCCGCACCATCAGCTCTTCGAGTTCCTCCATCTCGCCCAGGGCATAAAGTGCCTCAAACAGGCAGATGTTGTAGATGGCGTACTGGTGGCGGTCGCTGCGGTCTTTCAGCACCTTGAGAATATATTCCCGGGCCTCCACGAACCGGTTGTCCCGCAGGTAGCTCATACAGATGTTGTAGTAGTAATCCTGGTTCCCCTTGAGGATGTCCTCACAGCCGGCGGCAAGATACTGGCCGGCCAGGGTCCGATGGGATTTGTTGTCGCGCAGGTAATTGAAGCTCAGGTCCGCCAGCACACTCAGGCCTTCGCAATGATCCCGGGTGCCGGGCTTCGATGCGGCCAGGCCGGCCTGGCCCAGCTCCTCGATGCGGTCGAGATAGGCGGTCATCAGGGCCTTGACCTGGGCAGCGATCTGGGCGCGCTGGGTGCGATTCAATTTCTTGAGGCCCGTCTGCTTGGTCAGGCTGGTCTTATATACTGCCTCCTGGCGCTTGTAGCGGCTCGACAGATGGCGTGCCAGCAGAACCTTGACGCCCGGTGAATAGGCGTTTTCGCCGCAATCCGCCAGGAACTTTTCCGCCAGCTGGATCGAGCGTTGCAGGTCAGCATCAATCTCATCCGGCTTACGCTTGAGGTCAGAGAAAACATAGGGGATGCCCGGGCGAAGCTTCTGAAGCTGGTCATAGGCCTCCTGGCAATCAGCAGAAAGCTCTGGAGCCTTGACCTCCGCAGAACCTGGTAAACCCGGAGTCGCCTCGGACCCTGCTGGCGAGACCGTTTTCCCGGGGTTCTTGGGGGATACAGCAGCGCCTGCGCCGCCTCCCTCTTCTTCGGTTTTCTCCGGACCCCTGGCAGATTGCTGGCAGGAAGGGAGCAATCCGATCGTGGCAAGGAACAGGGCTGTCTTCAGGATCTTATTCATTACTGGCACCGTTAGCTGTCTCTTCAAAATGAACACGGAGGGTTATCTTAAGGTTAGGGTCAGGGTGTCGCAAGGTAATGAATCATCGCCGGGTGGACGGCATCCTCGATTCTCTTCAAGAACCCTGAAGACAGGTCGAAAAACACCTCTTTATCGGAAGTTGAGAGCGGGCAGACTCCCCGGCGCTGCTTCCGGGCGCCACCAGCGGTAGTGGCACAGCAAGCCCGCACACCCCAAGCCCAATTCAGCCGGGGCCTGCAGCACGGGCCCTGCCCTCTCCCACAGGACCCCGCGGGCTCACAGGACCCCTACTTTTCCCTCGGGGACGGCCCGGCAGACGGCGGGGGCCGGGCCGGAAGATTTCCGCTCTTGAGAGAGAGCTCTTTCTCGTCCGCGTTTTTGCGCAGGAAGCGCCCGCTGTCCGCATCGGCGCGAAGGTAGTGCTCAAAGAAGGCCAGCGAATAGGCATTCACAAGAGACTTGGCCCTGGAGCTGGGAAGAAACTCCCCACCACCCACTCCATCTCCGAAACCGGGAGCAATGTAGTCTATGTCGGTAAAGCTGAAGTGCCCACCCCGCTTCAGCGACACAAGATATTTCGGCCCGCCGCAGGACTCGTAAAAGAGCCTGGAGACGGTGTTGCCGGCCACCCCCATTGTACGGTCCTTGTCGCCAAGCATAAGCAGCATCGGCACCGAGGTCTTTTTGCCATAGGCAACCGTCATCGGCAGGATCGCCTTGACGCGGCGATCCGTCTCCGCCGCCCTGCAGGCGGTAAAGCCACCGAAAGAGTGGCCGAGGACCCCGATCCGACCGGGGTCGAGACGGCCGCTGAGCCAGCTGTCCGCCTGGCCTCCCCGGCGCAGCAGCTCGGTGATCAGGAAAGAAACATCGAGTGGCCGGGCACGGGCTGAACGCCGGCGGCCCGTGCGGTCGTAAGGCAGCGCCCGGGAGGGAAGAGGTGTCAGTCCCGCGTTGCCGGTATGATCCGGGGAGACAACGATGTAGCCATGGCCGGCGAGATGCTCAACCTGGGAGATGTTCTGGTGTCGAACCCCTCCGTTACCGTGGGAAAAGACCAGCAGGGGAAAGCGGCCCTTTCTCAACGCGGCATCTCGAACCCCGCAGCAGCGAAAGCGCTTCTCTACCTCCTCGATCCGGCCTCCGAAATGGCGAACGAATTCACCGGCCGCCTCCTGGTGTTGACCGAAGAAACCGCGGAAGGTCGCCTTCTTTCCCTCGCGAGCCTCCTCGGCAGCCGGGTACCAGATCTCGGTGACCAGGGTACGCGGGCCTCCGGAATATTCGTCCTTTCGGCTCTTATCGACAAGAACCACCGTGCGCACACCTACGGGATAGCTCCCGGGCGCAGAATAATCCCGGGCCCGGACATCGGCGGACAGGACAGAACAGACCGACAGGCCCAGGAGAATCAGCAGCTTTGGGTTCATCTTTCCACCCCTCCCCTCCAGGAGCCGTGCCGGCTCCCCGGGCCGGATCATTTTCCCTCCAGGGCAACCTTGATCTCGAGGCTCTTGCCTTCACGAACAATCCCCAGCGTGACCGTGTCCCCGGGCCGCCGCCGGTTCATCAGGTTCTTGAGATCCGTTGTCGTTTTCACTTTTTCCCCGTCAAAGCTGGTGATGATGTCGCCAGCCCTGATACCGGCCCGCTGGGCAGGAGTCGACCGCTCCACCGAGCCCACTCCGACACCCTCAATCTCGCCCTCGACAAACTTCGGCTTGATCCCCAGGCGGGCCTTGCCTCCCGCCACCAGCACTGTCTTGAGCTTAACTCTCTTTTCTCCACGCAAGACCTCGACATCGATATTGTCACCGGCGGGATAGGTCCCCAGGATGCCCATGTACCGCGAACGCGTCCTTACCGGGAGCCCGCCCAGGCTGGCCAGCAGGTCGCCGGCCTTGAAGCCTGCCGCTGCCGCCGGTGAGCCGGGGCGCACATTGGCCACCGGCAGGCCCGGCTTGTCATCCGCCCGGTCGCCGACGCTAAGTCCCTCGATCTTGCCATGCAGGACAACCCCTCCCTCGGCCGACTTGAGATGGCCCATGAAGCGCACGATCTGGTTAGAGGGGACCGCGTAACCGACACCGGTGTTGATCCCCAGGGCAAAGCGTGTCTCGATCTTCCCGTTGATGCCCACCGCCTTCCCATCGAGGGTAATCAACGGCCCCCCCGAGTTCCCCCGGTTGACCGCCAGGTCGACCTGGATGGCATCATTGTAGGTCTCGCTATAGCGATGAACCGCGCTGACGATCCCCATCGACAGGGCCGGCTCAAAATTGGCCGGGGCCCCGGGAACGAAGACGCTCTCTGAGCCGGTCAGGAAGGGATCGCCAAGGGCAAGAACCCGCTGGCCCGGCCTCAGCTTCTGGCTGTCTCCCAGCTCCAGGAAAGAAAACCTGTCTTTGCTGTCAAGCTTCAGCAGGGCAACATCTCCGCCGGGGTCCCGGCCGACAATCTCGGCCTTGTAGAACTTCCCCCCGGGCGTGTAGGCACGAATAGAGCGCGCCCCTGCGATCACATGGTCATTGGTCAGGACCAGGCCATCAGCACTGATGCAGAAGCCCGAACCGCTGCTGAAGCCGCCGCCCTGGTTTCCCTTGATGAAAACAAAGGCCGGCCTGCAGGCCGCCGCCACCTTTGTAACCCGGCTCTCGAGGCTGCGCAGGGCGGCAAGCTGCGAGGGCGCTCCCTCTGCCCCCCACCCGTAGCTGCTCACCGCAAGCAGGCAGGCCGCGCCTGCAAATACCGCAAGGGCCGGAGACCGAGCGCTTGAAGATCTTCTCCTGTTCATCTTACCTGCCCCCCGGGAACTTCCCGAGAACACCCTTGAGTGAAATCTCTTTGCCCTCCCGCCGCACGACGAACTCCACCGCGTCGCCAACCTTGCAGGAGAAAATAAGAAAGCGAAGACGGTCGAAGTTAGGGACGTCCTGCCCGTTGAACTTGATGATCACATCCTTTTTCTTAACTCCGGCTGAAGCAGCAGAGCTGTCTTTCACAACTTCGATAACCGGCGCGCCCTCGTTGGCCCCGCTCCCGGCCTCGGACTGGATTCCCAGGAAGGGTCTCGGGGGAACCTTGATATCCTTCCCCTCCATCATTTGCGGCAGAACCTTACGGATGGTCTCAACCGTGGTCGCGAAGCCTATGCCCGAGTTGAGCCCCCACTGGTGGTAGGTGTGCCCGACGAAGCCGCAAAGCCCCACGACCTTGCCATCGAGATCGACAAGGGGACCCCCGACATTGCCGTAGTTGAGCTTCGCGTCGATCTGCACCGCTCGTTTCGTGTTGCGTCCCACGGCGCTGATGATTCCCTCGCTGACATTCAGGCGCTGGGGAGAGGGGCCCCTGCCGATGGCGAAGACGAAGCGCCCTGAATCCCCGGGAGAAGAGTCTGCCCAGGGAGGCGCCTTCCATTCTCCCTCCGCAGCCGCCACCGCTCCATCCTGCAGGCGCAGGAGCGCCAGGTCATCGAGCTGGTCGCGGGCAACTATTTTCGCCTTGTGCTCCTTGCCGTCGGCAAGCCGCACCGTAACCGACCTGATGGTGCCGAGAAGATTGTAGTTGCTCGTCAGGATAAAGCCCCGCCGGTCGACCAGGAGCCCCGTGACAGGTCCGGAGGGCCGCTTGAAATAGCTTTGTGACTCCGGCGAGACGCGCCCGTTAAAGGGAAGCCGGGAGCGGGGAACCTCGATGTCCTTGCTCCGGTCCACCTTGATGGAGACGATCCAGTCGGCGACCCCTTGCGCCAGGCCTGAAATGGTGCCGGGATCTGCGCCCTCGAGCCCCCGGCCTCCGAAGGCGGGTGCCAGCGACAGCAAAAGAAAACAGGCCGGCAGAATTCGCAACGCACCAGGCATCAGAACCTCCCCCAGAGCGTCACATCAACGGCTACAGGACCCTTGTCGCGAACAACCTCGAAACGAACCTGCTGCCCCGGCAGGGCATCTTTAAACAGTGTCCGGAAGCCCGCGACGCTTTCCACTTTCTTACCATTGAATGTCTTCAGCACATCGCCCCTCCGCAGGCCGGCCTCAGCGGCAGGCCCATCAGCCTTGACCTCCAGGATGGTGATCCGGCCGCCTTCGTGGGAGCGCATCAGCTCGAGCCCGGCCACAGCAGCGTTGCTCTCGAGGCGGTCATCGAACCAGGAGCGATGAGGGCGGATCAGCTCCTGCAGATCATCGATCGGGATGGCAGTCCCCAGCCAGCGCTGCCGCGAAAAATTGAGGATGAGCAGACCGACCAGGTTGCCCCTGGCATCCACCAGGGGGCCGCCATCCATCCCGTTGTTCAGAGCCGCCGTGAACTCAAGCGCCCGGCCGACATAAACCGATTCCGGATGTTTATCCTTCAGCTCGATCCTCGCGCTGAACACCCCCGCGGCCATGGCCACCTGGTCATCGGACTGGATGCTCCCGAAGGCATTGCCGAGGCTGAAGACGGGATCCCCGAGGGCGAGGGCCTTGCTCGAACCCGGACGAAGATAATCAAGGCGGTCACGGCCGGGCTCCAGGGCACGGCGAAAATCTTTCAGCTGAAGAAGGGAGACCTCCTTTTCCGGATAGACCTTGATAAGCACCGCCGGGGCAACTCGCCCACCATGCAGGTAAACATCGATGTTGCGTGAACCTTCCGGAACAACAGTCGGCGAGGTCAGCACCAGGCCCACCGGGTCAAGCAGGGTGCCGGTTCCGAAATGAGTGATGGTGCTCCGTGCGCGGGTCCGGGGGAAGTCGCGCCGGGTGATGCCGACGACGGCCCGCGATATCTTTCCGTAGAGCTCACTGAAATCCGCCACCTTCGTCCCGGGGGAATCTTCCCCTGCGGCCAGGGGCAGCTCAAGCATGCCGACCAGGCCAAGCACCGCCAGCAGGGCAGATATTTTCGATGCGGATAATCGCACTATAGAGAGTCCCTATACCCGTGGAATTTGCTCTTCCGAACACTGGCATAGTAAACGAAAGGGGCCCGGTTATGAAGAACCTCGAAGGCCCTCTCTCCAATTGGCAGCCACCAGGACTCCCGGTCAGAGACAATCCTGCGGCCGCCGGCACCCCAGCTCCAGGTCTGTCTCGCTGCTGGAGCGGTCACATTGCGGATAGGGAGCCAGGGGGGTTGGCCCGCCAAGAAAGAGAAACCGCAGGAGGAAAACCCCGGCGGTCAGATTGATCTCGCCGGTCCCATCGGGATCGGCCGCGGCCAGGCAGCCCGGCTCTGCTCCGCCGAGAAAGAGATAGGCGAAGATCGCCACTGCGTCGGTCAGCTGGAGGCTGGCGTTCTGGTCGACATCGCCCCGCAGAAAGGGGCCGATGCTGCGCACCGGAACCTGCTCCTGCTGCAGGGAGAGCGCGTAGGCGCCGGAACCTCCCGGCTCAAAGCTCCTGACGCCGAGGAAATAAACTCCGGGGGCAAGCTCAACCTCCAGGCAGGAGTTCACCGTGGTCTGGTCGCAGTCATCATTGCTCACCAGGTTCTCGCAGCTGGCATTCTTGAGGTCGAGAACCGGGTCGAAATCACCGGACTCCAGGCGGATCGAGCCGGCAAAGGGCTCCTGGAGTTCCAGCCGCCAGAGCTCTGTCGGGTCGGCGGGGGCCGCCAGCGTGCAAAAATCTCCGGGGAAATCTCCGGGCTGGCTCACCCCTGGCTGCAGCTCGCCGGCCAGGCAATCCGAACACAGGTCAACCACCTCGGTCGGCCCGCAGGTAACATTGAGCGAGAAGGCGCCCTTTTCACCAGCCTCATAGCTGCTGACGCCGAGATAATAGGTGCCGGCCTCAACCTCGAGGGCCAGGCAGGAGTTTTCAACATCGGCCGGGTTGCAATTGTCGTTGGAGGCCAGGACCTCGCAGGCTGCTGTGTACACTGTCAGGTGGGTGTCAAAGTCCCTCGATGAGAGGTTGATATTGAGCAGGCCCCCCTCCACTGTAACCCGGTAGATGTCCTCAGACTGGCCACCGGCCCGCGTACACTCCTGCAGGGGAAAGACCGCCTCGAGCGGCTCAGCGCAGGTCACCTGCCCTGTTTCGCAGGGCGGACAGGGGCCGGGCTCGTTGCAGGTGATCTCCAGGGTGTAGGTGCCCTCGGTTGCGGGATCAACACAGCTGGGAAGAATCCAGTAGGTGCCGGGGGCCAGCTCGAGCTCCAGGAGCGAGTTGATGCCCTCGCCGCCATCGTCATCGAAGCTGAGCTCCTCGCAATTATCTCCATTGTAGAGGTAAAGGAAGGTGTCGATATTTCCGGAGACCAGGCTGAATACGTAATCCTGTGCCTCGGCAACCTCCAGCCGGTAGGAGTCGAAGAGCCGCCCGTTCTCCAGCGAGCAGTCATCGGCCTGCAGGGTTCCATCCACCAGGGCCGGGCACTCAACCACCCCATCATCACAATCCCCACAGGCGTTTGCCGCCTCACAGCTGACCTCGAGCTGGTAGGGGCCCGACTCACCGGCGCCGGCGGAGGTCGCCCCGATGGTATAGGTGCCGGGGTTGAGGGTTACCGACTCGATACAGGAAACCTCGAAGTTGCCCGGAGAGCAGTCTTCATTGTTGAGAAAGGTCTCGCAGAAATTGTCGGACAGGTTCAGTGCCGTATCGAAATCGCCTGAGCGGAGCGTGATGGACACATTCGAGGTCCGCTCAAGGGTGAAGGTGTAGGAGTCGATGAGCGTCCCATCGGCCAGGGCGCAGTCCCCTTCATCCAGCGATCCGTCCACCGTCTCGCCGCAGGTAATACTGCCCACCTCGCAATCACGACAGAGTCGAACATCCGGACAGCGAACGGACAGCTCATAGGCCCCGACCTCTCCATTGGAATAGCTGTTGACCCCGACAACATAGGTGCAAGCCTCCAGGTCGATCGTCATCCTGGAATTGCTCCCCTCCCCGCCATCATCGTTGACCGCCACCTCCTCGCAATCACGACTGTAGAGCCGCAGGAAGGAATCGAACTCCGGGGAGGCCAGGTCGATGACAACCGGGCCCGCAACGGCAACCTCAAAGGTATAGAGATCAATGAAGCTGCCATCATCGACCAGGGGGCAGTCCTCCGGCTCAAGGAAGCCGGCCACCTCGCCATCGCAGGGGATGGAATTGATGACACAGTCATCACAGAAGCTGAACCCTGTACGGCATTCGGCACTCAGCTGGTAGAGGCCTGTCTGCCCGGCGGAGTAGCTGTTGACGGCCACAAAATAGGCCCCCGGCTCCAGGTCGAGAGTCAGGCAGGAGCGGTTGAGGTCTCCGGCACGGCAATCATCGTTGACCCCGGCCACCTCGCAGTTTTCATCGTAGACCAGGAGATAGGTGTCGAACTCCAGCGACGACAGGGACAAGGACACCCGGGCAGGCTCCGCCACATCAAAGGTGAAGATGTCGATGAAGGTGCCGTCTGCCAGCCTGCAGTCGTCTTCGAACAGCCCATCCTCGACCACCTCCCCTCCACAGCCGAGCTCTGTCACCCGGCAATCCGAGCAGAGATCCAGCGGCTCACAGGATGTGACCAGTTGATAGGCGCCGGTGGCGGCCGCAGCAGCCTTTGCGATAATAAAATAATTCCCGGGGCGAAGGTCCAGGGTCAGGGATGCATCAAGGTTGCCTGCGACAGGATCGATGTCGTCAAGCTCCCCAACGGCAGCGCAGTCGCTGTCGACCACCAGGAGGTAGGGATTGAGCTCGCCTGAGCTGAGATTCACCGTCAGCCGGCTGGGCTCGCTCAGCTCCAGCAGGTAGGAATCAAGCAGGGTTCCATCCGGATGCAGGCAATCACCCTCAGTGAGCTCGCCTTCGACCGTCTCGCCGCAGCCCACCGAGGCCGTGACGCAGTCGCCGCAGAACTCCATCAGCTGGCAGCTCACATCCAGGCTGTAGGCACCTGCACCGGCCACCTCCCAGCTGTTGACCGCCAGGTAGTAGAGGCCCGGCTCGAGCAGGAGGCGCAGGCAGGAGCCGGCATCCGGATCTCCCTCCACACAGTCGTCATTGGTGGCCACCAGGAGACAGTCCTCATCAACAAGGAACAGAAAGGTATTCATGTCCGGAGAAAAGAGCCTGGCGTCGACAACCCGCGTTGACTCGATCTCCAGGGCCCAGATGTCCACCAGGGTGCCGTCTCCCAGCACCCCGTCGCCTTCGGCAAGGTTCCCCTCGGTGCTCGTCCCGCAGCCGGCCTCGCCAACAAGCCAGTCCCGGCAGAAATTTCCAACCGAGCAGTCCTCCGCATCTCCCGCTCCACGGCCATCTCCGCCCGTCCCGAAGGCGGAGCCGGACCCACCAAGGGCCCAGGATCCCGGCCCCTTCAATTTTGATTCAGGATTCTTGACGGCCCGGCCGGCAACTTTGCCCGCCTTGGCCCCCCGGGGCTCTGCAAGAGCAGGCAGGCGGCGGGGAAGATGCTTGCGGCCCGCGGCCTTGAAGAGATTGGCGGGCTTGCTGCGCGCCCTGAACCGCAGCCCATCCGGCTGGTCCCCTGCCTCCAGCAACCTGTAGTCCGGGCGCACCTGGAGCTCGACCGGATCATCCTGCTGGGCCGGGCAGGGCTGTGCAGCAGTCACCAGGAAGGCGATGATCAGCGCCGGCCGGCTCGTCTTTCTACAGGAGCTCATCCTCATCCCCCGGAAAATTGAAGAAAGGCAGAAAATCTCAGACGGAACACTGCTTCAGAGGCAGCCCTCAAGACCCGGCAGACACCCCGCAAGCAGGCAAACAGGCCCGGGACCGGCCGTTTTCCCTGCAGCCCGAAAGACCGGCATGCCCCATCAATAGTACCGCCTGGAAACGGCCCGGCAGCGATGAAAACAGCGTAAAAAGGCCCCCGCGCGGGGGGCCTTGAAAATTCACGGTCGGGTGTACGGCCCTGTTATTTCGCCGGGCCGGCCTTGCCAAGAAGCTTCTTGAGATGGTCTTCCAGCTCGTCCGGCTTGAAGCCACGCGGCCCGGGAGCACCCTGGTAAACCACCTTGCCGTCCTTGCCGACGAGGTAGAGGCGGTCAGGATAGCCGCCGTAGTTCTTCGCCGTCGTATCCTTCATGTTGTCGATGAGCATCGGCATGGTGAAGTTGAGCTTTTTTGCACAGGTGCTGGCAACCTTTGTGCGCTCAAGCAGGTTGGTCGGATCATTCACCGAGCGGCTCTCCGGCAGAGGGCTCTGGCCATCGATCGGATGGGCCTCGCGAATGTAGACGACGAAGAAGGCAGCCGACTTACGATACTTGCTGTAAAGTTCCTCCAGGCGCCCGGCCTGGCTGGCAAAAGGTGGTCATGTGTAGCTGCCGAAGATCAGGACCACCGGCTTCTTGCCCTTGTGGGAGGAGAGGCTCACCTTCCCCGCTTCATCCGGCTTAACGAAATCGGGGCGCGCTGAGCCATCCAGCAGCGAAAGACTGAAATCGGGTGCCGCGGTGCCGGGGCCGGGAAGGGCCCCGGAATGGGTTGCTCTTCTAAGAGCCGTCGCCGCCTCAACCGTGGCCTTGGAGACACGGGGGTCATCCGCGGAGCGCCGTTCGCGGCCGCCTCGGGACCTGCCGCTGCCGCCGGGGCGTCCAGAGCGGCCGGAGCCACCCCCCCGAAGAGCGCCCAGGATACTTCGCATCCTGGCCCGCAGCTCATCATCACTGACCCGGCCGTCTCCATCAGAATCAACCTTCGAGATAAAACCATCCATCTCTGCTGCACTGATCGCCCCATCGCCATCGCGATCCATCAGCTCAAAGAGCTTCGCCATGGGATTGATCCTCCCGGTGGCGGGGGCATCGCGGCCCTGCCGCTGGCCTGCACGGCCGCCCTCATCCGGAGTTTCCCGGGCGGGGTTTTCTTTTTCAGGCTTCTTCCCGGCACCATCTTCCTGGGCCCTGAGCCCACCCGGGGCTGACAGGCTGAAGAGTGCGGCGGCTGCCAGGACTCGTATTGTCCGGATCTTCATATTCGACCTCTGTTTCTTTATCGTGAATTCAACCGGCGAAAGGGGGCATCACAAGGCCCTCCTTGTCATCTAACCCCGCAAAGACCCGATAGGAAACGACAAAACCGCCGCCGGCAAAGATCTTCGAACCCGGAAGGATCAACCCTGGGTGATACAGTTGGAGATCTCGCAGGAGCCCTCCTCCGAGGGCGCGCAATCGCCGCCGGGAGCCGGAGCAGGAATCGCAAAGCTGTCGGCGCTGAAGAGATAGCGCAGCAGGCCGATCGCGTCGTCGATGGCGATCTCCCGGTTGCCGTTGACATCGCAGCCCTCCAGGCAGCGAGGCTCCTGTTGGCCCATGAAGAGGTAGAAGAGGATCGTCACCGCATCGGAGATGTCCACCACCTGGTCGGCGTTGCAGTTTCCGCGAACAAAGGTCGGGGTGGCCTCGCCAAGGCGCTGGATGGATCCAGGCGATCCGTAGAGGCGGCCGGACACTCTCCAGTTGAGATGGGTGTCGTTGTCAATGTCCTCATGGACCTCCGCCAGCTCGAGACTGTAGCCCAGGCCATCTGCCCGGGGAGGCCAGGGTGCATCCTGAGAATACCTGACGATATCGACGGTGGCAGGGTAGCCGGGGCCGGCATCTTTAAGGCGGAGCTTTTCCCCCTCGTTGCTGAGACTTCCGGGGTAGGGACCGAAAACCCGGGCAGGATTTCCGTACACCCTCTGGAAGGCGGCCGGGTCCTTGGCGAGGATCACGATCTCGTCACGGGCAATGTTGCTGCCATTGGGGAAGAAATACTCCTGCAGGACATCGTCCTCACCGGTTTCGCCCAGTCCCTCGACCTTCCAGCCGGAGATGTCGAGCTGGGAGCCGGAGTTATTCCAGATCTCCAGGTATTCCGCCTCGTCATCTCCCAGCGGATTATACATGACCTCGGTAATCATCAGCCGGTCATGGCCGGTGAAGCGCTCGGTGCCGCGCAGGTAGTTGACCATGTAGCTGCGGCGAGACCGGATATGCGCCATCACTCTCTCGATATTGGGGGCAAAGGCTGCGGGGGCCGAGCGGTCCCCGGCCGGGTTGGTACGCCCCCACCTGTTAAAATCATCCTGCTGCTCCTGGGCAAGGAGGTCGCTGAAATCCGCCAGGCGCTGCTCGTAGAAATCGAGCGTGTACTTTTCGTGGATGGCGCCCCAGAGCCGCACCAGGTAGGCCCGGCGGAAATGCGAGCCGGACTGGGAAAAGAACTTGTCGAGCAGATGGTTGCCGGTGCCGCCCCCGCGCACGCTCGTGGTGTTCCAGATCGTCATGCCCGGGTTGTCCATGCGGTCGTTGTAGACCCCCCCGTTGCCGCCATCCCAGCGCTTGCCGTAGGCAAGATCAAGGTCCCAGCCGGTCGGGATCCAGCGGCCGGTGTCGGTATCATGATAGAGATAGTGGTTCTTGTGCGGGTAATCGCGGTTGTTGATCAGCACCTGTCCCGCCTGGTAGTCGATCATCGTGTCCGGCACGGTCTTCTCGATGAAGAAATCCGTCAGCTGGTTGCGGGGCGTGTCATGCAGCTCGTTCAGGAAGGTGCGCAGATCGGAGTAGTCCTCGTGCTGGTTGGTTTTCTTCTCATAGGTCCCGTTGCGCTCCTCGCGGGAGGCGGTTGCCTTGTAGAGGTTGCCATCGGGGTTGAGCCCGACGCGGTCCAGCCAGCGCTCCTCCGGGTTCTCCATCACCGCGTAGAGAGCGTGATAGTCCCCGTTGGCATGGAGGCGGAAGAGCTCATGCTTCAGGGCCGGGTTGTCCATCTCATCAAAGAGCGTCCAGGTCATGGTCTCCCGCACCAGCGCCTTGTCGGTCCACAGGCTCTGGAGATTGAAGCGCTTCTTGCCGAAGAAGAGGTGCCCCTTGTTCATCTTGACCTTCAGGTAGGGCTTGGTGGCACTGTAGACACTGCCTCCACGGCGGCGGATCTGCGCCTGGTGGAAGACATCTCCCCTGGAGGCGATCGAGAAGCGCATGTAGTTGCGCCCGAGGCCCGAGAGCCAGCTGCGGCCATTGGCCGAGGGCGTAATCAGGGTGATCACCGGGAGAGTAGAGTCAGGCTGGTTGTCGTTGACGTAGTAGGCGTAGACATCTTCGGTGTCGGTGCGGGGAGGGAAGACACGCAGGCCGCACTCGTTGCGCGCCTCGATCTTGAAGGTCACAACGGTATTGTGATCCTGGGGCGGGACATCGACGCCATAGACCCCATCGCCGGCAGCACCATCATTGGACGCCCCATCATCGAGCATCTCAAGCTCCCGGTTCGCGCCACTCAGTGAGGTCACGAGCTTGACCTCCGTCGGCTCCCCCCTGACCCTGGCGGTAAGGGTGGTCCAGTCCGCAGAGGTCGGCTCCTGCGGCCAGCGGTTCAGGTTGCTGGCAAAGGGCGGCAGGCAATCCCTGGTGACCACGTTGGCTTCACCCGGGCTGACAACTCCCCCTCCACCACCGCCGCGCTGCCAGAAGACACCACGGCTGGCGGTTGAAACCGACAACCTGGCCGTGAGGGTGTCACCACCGCTGAGCTGGATGTAGGAAAAGCTGAGCGTATAGGTAACCGCCGCCGAGCGGTCGAGGGCCTCCGGCAGGTCCAGTCGCACGGAATTAGCCGAGCCGGTCCCGCGACCGGTCGAAATCAGATGCAGGGCGGGTTCGTCGAAACGCTCGCCACCTCCATCCCGGCTCCAGCGGCTGCTGGAATGATTTCCGCGCGCATCCCAGTCACCGAGTCCGTTATCAAAGCTGCCATTGGGAACCAGGTTGGTGTCCGGATCACGCGTATCGACCAGGGAGATATTGTCGAGCAGGTAGGCCCCCGCCTCCTGGATGTAGATATAGATCCTGCTGCTGGTGGCGGTGCCGGAAACGCTGACCGTGCTCCACTCATCGCCGCCGCCGGCCTGCTGGCCATCCATAGCCCCTGAATCGGTCCAGCTGGCGGGGTCATCGGAGACCGCATCGGAGACGATCTTCTCGAGGCTGAAGCCGAGCCCATCGGCTCCGACATTCCACTCATCGCTTTCACCGTAGCGGGCAGAGTCAGCCAGCTCACCGGCAGCGTTGACCAGGGTGATTCGCTCCCCGTCATTGGAAAGCTGCCCATCCCAGTTGCCAACCGTATTGCTGATTCCGTAGCCCGCCCGGGCGGCAGCTTCATCACGGCAAACCACGAGGAATCCTCCCGGCAGGAGAACCGTGCTCTCTTCAAAACAGAAGTCGACACCCTGGGTAAAGCAATAACCCTGCAGGTCGATGGGAGCATTCGTTGTGTTCGTAAGCTCGATATACTCCCGCCGGTCCTCAGGATCGTTGTCGGGGGTGTGGTACATGATCTCGTTGATGGCAACCGCGGGGGAAGGACGCGGTGGCGGTGGGCACTGGATGGTGCTGTTGACGGCCATGGGGGTGGGGGTTTCATCGGCCCGCCCCCTCCAGTTGCTGGGATTGTCCGACTCGAAAAGGGCACAGAGCCTCTGCAGTGAGCCGCCGGCGCCATCGGCGCCCTGCTCCCAGGGAGCGTCATCATCGTAGCGCACAGAATCGACCAGTGCCGAGGTGGCATCGATCAGCTCAATGTTCTCGCCGCCATTGTTGAGCGCCGAGCCCACCCAGAGGACGAGCCTGCTGGGCACGAGCCCGAACTCCGGCCCGAGCGCCAGGGGGTTCCGGCAGATCACCAGGAAGCCGCCTGAGTCAATCACGCTGCCCTGCTCGAACTCATGACGGATCCCACCGGTGAAGGCCCACCTCGAGAGGTCGACCGCCTGGGCGCCTGAGTTGTAGAGCTCGATGAATTCGAGGTCGGCACCCTCCTGCGGGTTGTAGTGGATCTCGTTGATGACGACACCATAGCGCGGCGCGGCCTCCTCGGCCTCGTCACAGGCATCGCCGAGGCCATCACGGTCCCGGTCGCGCTGGTTGGCGTTCCCGTCATTGGGACAGTTGTCGCAGGCATCGCCGACATCGTCACCATCGGCATCGGCCTGGCCCGGGTTGGCATCATTGGGACAGTTGTCCTCCCGGGAGTTGAGGCCATCGCCATCGGGGTCGTCGATCCCATCTTCGATGACCAGGTAGTTGGCCGAACCATCGGAGCCGTCATTGCGATTGGAGTTCGGTCCGACCGGCGTATTCGCCAGGTCGATCACGTCACCGGCCTCGACCGTAACATCGAGCGTCCGGGTGACACCGGCTCCGTCGCCACCGGCAAGCACCTCCGAGTCGATCAGCTCGCCGTTGTGGTAGAGACGGCCGCTCACCCCGGCACCGTTGAGATTCACCTCGCGGGTATGCCAGGTGACCTCGAGGGTTCCCGCCCGGTCGCTCGTCCAGCGCCGAATCGGCCAGTGCTCTTCACTGGGACAGCTGTTGGTGCCGTTGGGGTGGACCCCCTCCTGGCCAAGGTTCGTCCAGGGGCAGTTCGATGGCGCCAGCCGCCAGCCGGTGCCTCGCCAGTGGGCCGGCTCAAAGAGAATAAACTCATCGGCGGCATAGCTGTTGTTGCCATCGTCGGTGCGGTTGTAGTAGCCGTAGGTCCAGCCGTTGACCCCCTGCTCACCACTGGCCGACCAGTCAGTCCTTGAGTCCGCAATCGTATCAGCACGCCCTGCCGACGGGGCGCAGACCCCGAGGACAAACCATGCCAGCGCACCAAGGGTGGAAACACCGCGCAGACGCAGCAATCTGTGTATTTGAATCTTATGCATTCCAGTCTCTTATGCCTGTAGGAAGCCCCGCCGCTACGGGCACGGACACAAACCCTATCATCCAGCCATCACCCGCTTTTTTGAAAAGATTTACCGCCAAATATCTCAAAAAGCTCAAGAAGGGCAATTGAACGGAGAAAAGCCGCTGATGGTGTATCCTTATAGGCCCTTGGATCATTTCCATCATCCGGGAGCCGCAGCCTCCTCTTTAAACCATGAGCCGCAGAAAAATAACATCCTGTCTAGTGGGGCTCGCCCTCCTGCTGGGCATCGCTGCGCTCGCGGGCGGCTGCAGAGGAGACTCCGAACCTGAGCTCCCCGGGACTACCAGGGATGATCTCGACACCGTCATCTCCGGCATACGGAGCGCCCCGCCTCCGGAAGATCCCGACCGCGGCGGCTGGGACACAGAGGTCTTCAGCGCCGGGGCCCAGGACACCCTCAAGCT
The DNA here is from genome assembly GCA_964615885.1 of uncultured Planctomycetia bacterium. Taxonomy (GTDB): domain Bacteria; phylum Planctomycetota; class UBA8108; order UBA8108; family UBA8108; genus UBA8108. The sequence goes on from CAZTRG010000215.1 coordinate 18,759, forward strand.
CTTCGCCCACCTGCTCGACCCGCCACCGGTGGAGGCTCCACCGGGGAGCCTTCTCGGCAAAGAGTTCCGCTGCTCCCCGCTGCGTCCCTCCCAGCTCGAAGAGACCTTCCGCCAGGGGCACTTCATCGTTCGCACCGCTGCAGGTGAGAAGCCCGCCCTGTCCCATAATGGCCTCGATGGATTCACGGCGGCCATCGCCGGGCTGCTGGCCGCCTTTCCTGGAACCCGGGCCCAGCACACCAAGCTCAAGCTCTTCGAGGTCACCCTCGAGGGGACGGACAAGGTCCGGACCAGGACCTATTTCCAGTTCGGCGGCCACTTTGACGGGGGCACCTTCCAGGTCAAGTCAACCTGGGCCTCGGACTGGACCCGCACAGCGGACGGAAAGAGCTGGCTGCTGGGAAGCATCGAGGCAGAATCCTATGAAGAAACCATCGGCGCCGGCAGGCCCCTCTTCACCGATTGTACAAAATCGGTCCTCGCCGCCAGCGAGGCCTTCAATTCCCAGCTGCTGCCCGGGCTCGACCACTGGATGGGCCGGA
>CAZTRG010000216.1:0-12562 GCA_964615885.1 uncultured Planctomycetia bacterium
GCATGAGCAGATGCATCAGCAACAGCTGCAACAACAGCAACAGCAACGGCAACTGCATCGGCAGCATCAGCAGCAACAGCAACAGCAACAGCAACAGCTACAACAGCAGCAGCAGCAGCAACAGCAACAGCAGGCAAATCAGCAGCAGGAGGGCAACCGGAACAGGCCGCGGGATGAGACTGCCGGCAACACCAGGTTGCGCCAGGGAGAGGCGGCCGAGGTGAATCTCCGCAAGCTGACCCCTGATGAGAAAGAAATGTGGGGCAAGATCAATGACCGTGAGGTCAGAAGATCCCTCCAGGAGGTATGGGGGCGCATGCCAACGCGCTATCGCAAGCTGGTGTCCCAGTACTACAAGGACATCAACGATCTCTCCCCGCCGGCTAAGAAACCGGCCGCAGGCGGAGCGAAGAAAGGCGGGAAATAGCCTGTTTCCGGGCGCTTTTCAGCCCGCAGACAGTCCCTCCCGGCCTGCATCGAGGAAGTCGGTTGAGAGGCCGTGATCTTCTCCTGAGCACATGCAGGCCAGCATTTCTCCAAGCACGCTGGTGAATTTAAATCCGTGGCCGGAGAGTCCTGCTGCAAAGACGACGCGCTCACAGTCCGGGTGCTTTCCGAAGATGAAATGTTCATCGGCGGTGCAGGTGTAGTAGCAGACCTCGTGACGGGTGAGCTCTTCTTCGACTCCCGGCAAATAGCTTCCCAGGAAGCCACGTACCGAGGCGAGGTCTTCTTCTTCAAGGTCACGGCAGATGTCGAGGGGGTCGGTTACCTGCTGCCCCCCGGAGTGTCTTGCCACCTTGATGTTTTCTCCATCGATGGAGGGGAAGCCGTAGAAGAAACCGGCGGGGGTTTCAAAAACGAAAGCGGGGCAGCCGGAGCTGTCCCGGTATTGTTCGCCGGGGCAGCGAAACCAGTAGAGATGTTTTCTGCGCACCTCAAGGGGGACACCCAGGGTCTGCAGAAGCGAGGGGGCCCAGGCTCCGGGGGTGATGACAAGACTTGCAGCCTGGAAGGAGCCGCGGTCTGTCTCAACAGTGACCCCGTCTCCCTGCTCACGCCAGCCGAGGATGTTGACGCCGGTTTCCAGCTGTGCTCCCTGTCGTACGGCCTCCCCGGCGTGGGCCCGTACACAATTTTCAACGAGGAGGTAGCCGGCCTCCTTCTCATAAACGGCCGCCATGGAATCATCCAGCGAGAAGCCATTGAAGCGTTCGGCGGCCTCGGCCGCTCCCAGCTCCTCTACCTTTAGCATGTGTTCACGGGCACTGCGCAGGACGCCCTCGACGATGAACCCGGCCGCCGGACCGGCCTGCAGGAGGCCGGTTTCATAGCGCAGTTTTTCGCCGCGCAGCTCCTCGAGCTGATCCCAGAGGCGATGCGCCTGCTTCAGAAGCGGCACGTAATCAGGGTGCTCGTAGTAGGCCATCCGGATTATCCGGGTGTCGCCGTGGGAGCTGCCGCGGTCGTGCCCCGGGCTGAAACGGTCAAGTCCCAGGACCTTGCAGCCCCTGGAGGCAAGGTGGAAGAGTGCGGAGCTTCCCGCGCCCCCGACACCGGCAACGATACAGTCATAGCTGTCCATCGCGGTCTCCTGTGGGAATTCTCTCGGGGTCAGTCATCTCCGAGGAACTCGGCCGCCAGCTCATCCCAGCGTCCGCGTACCTGTGGACCCCAGCGGTCCATGGCCTCCTCGATGGAGGGCGTCTTTTTTTCTTTCCAGAGCTTACCGGGTTTCTTGCTGTAGAACTTGTCGGCAACGCAGATGATCTTTTCTTCAAGGCTTACTGGGAGGTAGTCACGCTCGGGCAAGGGGAGGCCACCTTCGCGAATTTCTTCGGCGGTAATGCCTGCCCCGGTATGCCTTTCGCAGACCAGGGCGTGGCGCTTGAGCCCTTCTGCTTCCAGGATCTGCCTTCCCAGGATTCCATGCGCGAGGTAGGGCGCTGTTCCGCTGCAGTGCAGCTGTGGGGCCTCGCAGAGGCCGATGCCGATATCATGCAGCATCGCCGCCTCGGTCAGGAAATCAAGGTCGGGAGACTCGCTCGGATGGCGGCTTGCCCAATGCCGGGCAATCTCACGGGCCTTGGCAGCCACCAGGGTGGAGTGGATCACCAGCAGCCCGAAAATGGATCCGGCAGGATCGTGATGGCGCGCTAGGATTTCGAGAGGATTCAAAGGATCAGCTGCCGTCGAGAGGTTTAACCTGCAGGAACACCTTCACCGCCTGCTTCTCGGTGGTCACGATCTCCATAATATAAACATATTCAACGAGACCTTCAACCGGGTGGGAGAGGAGCTTCGGCAGCCAGTCCGGGTAGGCGCTCTGGGCATGGGCGAAAGCTTTCACTCGCAGCTCAAAGAATTCCCGGTTTGCATTGACCGTTCCGAACATCACCTTGTTGTGCAGGACGAAGTCCAGGTTGACCTGGTCACCGGGGACCTCCACCTTGGTATCGCCGCCGGTGATGCTTGTGAGGATGAGGATCCCATTCTTGGCAAGAACCTCCATGGCTTTGAAGGCGATCCAGGAGACTCCTGTTGCCTCGAATACGAGGTCAAAGGGGCCGTGCTTTTCCGCCACCTCCTCGAGCTCCATCTCCTCTGTGCTGAGGTAGGTGGCGCCGAGCTCTTCAGCAAGCTCGGATTTGAGGTGGGGCGGGGGGGTGCGGGCCATGGTGACGACCTCAAGGCCCCGGAGCCTCAAGACCAGGGTGGCCAGCTGCCCAATGGCTCCGGCGCCAAGCACCAGTGCCTTTGCGGGGCGCCAGAGCCGCAGTCTCCGCTGGATCTTGTAGGCCTGGATGATTCCCTTTTCAACAACGCTCATGGGCTCCATGAGCACTCCCACCTTTGCAAGGGTATCGGGCACCTTGACGAGGTACTCCGGTTCATCGACATAATATTCCGTCAGGAAGCCGTGCAGCAGGTTGATGCCGCGCTCGTAGTAGGTCTCGTCGGTGGTCATGTCGTAATGACCGATCTGGTCGTAGAGGCTGTTTCCCGGCCGCCGGACCGTGGCGGTCACATAGTCACCCGGACTCAGCTCCGTAACGTTTTCTCCTGTCTCTACCACCCGCCCGAAGCTTTCGTGCCCGATCACAAGAAAGTCGTAGCCGGGTGGGGCGCCACCGTACTCGGCTGCATTGATCTCTTTGTCGGTTCCATCGACGCCGACCTGGAGAACCTCGACCAGGACGCCCCGGCCGTTGGGGACGTCATCAAGGGTGGGCTTCTCGAGATCTGCGAGGTGAACACTGTCGGGTGTTCCCGGGAGGACAGCGATGGCTTGCAAGGGTACAACACTCCATGGTGGTTTACTGTTCAGGGCGGTATTGTCATCGCAAGGCAGCGCCAAATCAAGAGATGGAAGAAGCGGTCCTGCCCGTAGTATTCTGGGCGGCATAGATTTACCGTTTTTCCGGCAGGTACCGGAACCAGAAGGGGACAAGATGAAGTGCATGATGAAATGGAATTTGCTGCTGGTTGTTTTTCTGCTCTTCCAGGGCGGCCTGGCTGGCCCACAGGGCGGCCAGCTTGCTGCGCAGGAAGAAGTTGCCGGAGCTGATGCCAGGGCCGCGATGCTCCGGCGCGAGCTGCGTAAGCATATCGAAAAGATGGACAAGGTGGCCGACAGGTTGAAGGCGCCTGATTTTCCCAAGGGTAAGGAATGGTTCAATTCGCCATCGCTCTCCCTGGAGAGGGAGCTGCGCGGCAAGATTGTCGTGCTGGATTTCTGGACCTATTGCTGTATCAACTGCATCCATGTCCTGCCGGACCTCACCTGGCTCGAGCACCGCTTTGCAGGATACCCCGTGGCTTTTGTCGGGGTTCATTCAGCCAAGTTTGACAATGAGAAGGTGTCTGAGAATATAAGACAGGCAGTCCTTCGCTACGAGATCGTCCATCCGGTTGTCAACGATGACGAGATGAAAATGTGGAGGAGCATCGGTGTGCGCAGCTGGCCGAGCATTGCGATTGTCGGGCCGCGAGGCAACCTGCTGCTGCTGGTTGCCGGTGAGGGCCAGCGAGATGTGATCGAGGCGGCGATCTCTGCAACCCTTGACTTTTACCCGGCTGAATCTTTCAGGCATGATCCCCTTCCTGTCGATCTTGAGAGCCGGAAGAACCCGGTTAAATCGCCACTGCGTTTTCCCGGCAAGCTGGCCAACGACGCCCCGGGCAAGCGCCACTTCATCAGCGACTCCAACAACCATCGAATCGTGGTGACGGATCTCCAGGGAAAGTTCATCGAGAGCATCGGCAGTGGGCGGATTGGCCTGCGCGATGGCGGCTATGCCGAGGCGAGGTTCAACAGGCTCCAGGGCCTTGCTGTCGATGGCAAGCTTCTCTACGTAGCCGACAGCGAAAACCATGCGCTGCGTGTTGTCGATCTCTCCACGAAGACGGTCTCGACCCTGGCCGGTGATGGGGTCCAGGGCAGAGATTATACCGGTGGAGGCAAGGGCCGCACACAGCAGCTCAGCACCCCCTGGGATGTTACCGTTGACAGCGCGAGTGTGTATATCGCCATGGCGGGCACTCACCAGATCTGGATCTACGACAAGAAAAAGGGGACCGTGAAAAACTACAGCGGGACCGGCCGGGAGCAGAACAGCAACTCGCCCGACCGCCTGCTGGCGGCCTGGGCGCAGCCCTCGGGCCTGAGCATTGGCCGTGGAAAATTGTATATTGCCGACAGCGAGAGCAGCACGGTTCGTGCCATTGACCTCGCGAGCGGAGCCACCTCCACCCTGGTTGGCGGAGAGGATGCCGAGCCGAGGAATCTCTTCGCCTTCGGAGATATCGATGGAGTCGGAGAGAAGGCCCGTCTGCAGCATGACCTTGGAGTGCTCTGGCTGGAGGCCAGTGCCCGGGTTGCCGTGGCCGACACCTACAACCACCGGCTCAAGCTCCTGGATCCGGCGAAAAACCGGGTTGTAAAATGGATTGGATCCGGGAAGCCGGGCCTGCGTGATGGCAAGGGGCTGGAGGCGCAGTTCTCAGAACCCTCCGGATTTGCTCTTGCTCCCGGTGGCCGGCAGCTTTTTATCGCCGACACCAACAACCACGCCATCAGGGTTGCCGACCTGGAAACCCTGGAGGTGAGCACGCTCAAGCTCCAGGGTGTCCCCGCACCCCTGTCACCGCTTGCCCCGCGCAGCCAGCGCCTCGCCGACCTGCCCGGCACCGTTGAGGTAAAGAGCAAGGGGCTGAAGCTTGAAACAGGTGCTGCCGGTAAGCTGGTGTTGAAGCTGGCGCTTCCCGCCAAGCACTACTATTCAAAATCTGCGCCCAGCCGCTGGCAGGTCCTGAATGCGGACTCCTCACCTGTCCTGCTGAAGGAGGCTACCGCCCAGGGAGTCCTCGGAGCCGATGGTGATATAGTGATTCCACTCGAGGCGGTGGTTTCGGAATCCAGTGGAGAGGTACTTGTCGAGGCGCTGGCTTACTATTGCGATGAATCGGGTGCCTGCAAGGTTGCTGGCGTGATCTTTAAGGTTCCCGTTTCGGTGGGAACCGGGGGAGTGGCGGAGGTGGTGCTGGAGCACACCTTCGGACTCAAGGTTCCCGATTTCAGCACTCCCTTTAAGCCCGGCGGCAAGTAGTCATGAGGCTTGTTCTGGTTCTTTTCACATGTACGCGAAGAGCGGAGGCTAAATGAGTGCAGGACCGGAGTTGTCCGGCTTCCGTTTTACCTTCCTTGGTACCGGCACCTCTGCAGGTGTGCCCGTCATTGCCTGCCAATGCGATGTCTGCACCTCCGATGATCCCCGTGACCGTCGCCGCAGGGCCAGCGTCTGCCTGGAATTTACCGATGGAGAGGGACAGGAAAGAGTCATCCTGATTGATACCTCTCCGGACCTTCGCGCCCAGGCTCTTGATCATTCCCTCGAGCGTTGTGATGCAATTCTCTTCACCCATGACCATGTTGACCACACCTTTGGACTCGATGAGGTGCGCCGGTTCAATGCGGTTATGGGCTCCGCAATTGATATTTACGCCGAGAGGGAGACCCTCGATTTCCTGCACAGGGTCTACCGTCATATCTTTGAGGCGGAGAAGAATATCAACCGGTCCTTTGTGGCCAGCCTGCAGGATCATGAGCTCAGGGTGGGGGAGGTTCTCGATCTCTTCGGGCTCCGTTTTACGCCGCTTCGCCTGCTTCATGGAAACCAGCCGGTTCTCGGGTTCAGGATCGAGGCTCTTGACGACTCCGGTGCAGTGGCGCAATCGCAGCCGGGTCCCTTGCCGATGGCCTATTGTACCGATGTTTCAGAGATTCCTGCTGAAAGCTGGGGACAGCTTGCCGGCCTGAAAACACTGGTGCTTGACATGCTTCGCCCGCAGCGCCATCCGACCCATTTTTCTACAGGGGAGGCTGTCTCAGCAGCTGAGGAAATCGCCGCCGGGCAGACGCTCTTCACCCATATGACCCATGACATCTCACATGCGGCCCTGGAACTTCCCGCCGGCATGCAGCTGGCTCACGATGGCCTCGTATTGTCCTGAGCGGACGCACTTTTCCTGCGGCTGTAGACCTCCCGCAGGGCGAGGATTCCCAGCAGGAGGAGGCAGCCCGGCCCCAGGAGCCACCCTCCCCTGACAAACCACCGAGGGCCCTGCAGAGGATTGAGAAGGGGAATGGGATTGACCGTCGCCCAGTCCTGTCTCCGGGGCGCCTCTGCCTTCCGGTAGCCTGCGCCGTTGAGGATGAGGGAGCTGCCGTTTCGGGTCGCCCTGCAGATGCCGGTTCCTGTCTCCAGTGCACGGAATGCCAGCAGGCGATGGAGGAGCCGGTGCGTTTCCGGGCGGCCCCGGGCGCTGCCGCCTGCCACCAGGAAGAGCTGTGCTCCTTCGCCCGCAAGCCGCCTCATCCTTTGTGCCGAACGGCTTACCCGGTCGGTGACAAGGAGGACGGAGCTGCCTTCCCTGGTTTCAATCGAGAGGACCTCTTCGGCGCTCTCCTCCCTGTTTTGCCCGCCCTCTGCGATATACAGAAGGGAGGGCCCCTTGTCTTCGCCGTTTCCCTGGGTTGCCGGAACACCGGTGGCCATCGCCACGTCTTCCTTTTGCGCAAAGGTATCAAGCACGGTCTTGAATCCAGGCCTCTCCCCTGCGGCAGGGAAGGCGTCAGCGGGAAAGAGAATCAGCCGGGGTTTTGAATTCAGCAGCTGCCGGGCAAGGTCAAGGTGTTTGTCTCCGTCCCCTGCACTCTGCACCACCCCGATCCGAAGACTCTCTTCGGCAGGGTTCCCGGGGCTCCTGCCTGGATCTTCGTGGAGGGATCCCAGCCCCACGAGGCCAAGCACCCCGGAGGTTGCGGCCAGCACCGAGAAGACCTGGGTGCGCATCCGGCGCTCTCTCAGGGCGAGGAAGAAGGTTACGTTTACCAGGCAGATCACGAAGCCGAGTCCGCTGAGCCCGATGACCGCTGCAATCCGTCCCTCGGGGCTGTCGGGGCTCAACAGCTCGCCAAGCTGCATCCAGGGACTGGCCAGTGGCAGGCATTCGGTGCGCAGGTACTCGATGCCGCACCAGGCTACTGCCATTGCCGGGACAATCGCCAGGGGTGAAGTTTTCCGAAAAATGATTCCGCCCACGGCACAAAACAGCATCCAGGAGGCAGTCATGACCAGGCTGGTCCAGGTGGTAGCCAGGAGAGAGGTCTCCATCCAGCTTTCAGCAGATACCAGTGGCCAGCAGCAGAGAATCGAGCCGAAAAAGAAACCGTGCAGAAGCCTCCAGCCCAGGCTGTTTCGATGACGCTCCAGGCTGATGAGCAGGGGGAGCAGCCCGAACCAGGGGATGGTCCGCTCCAGGACGCCGCTGTGTTCGAAAAAACACAGCGACAGCAGCATCCCGGAGAGGGGGCCACCGAGAAAAACTCCCCCGCGAGGTTTTGCCCGGGAGTGCATCGACTTACCTTCGGCGGGTTTTGAGATCGGCACTTGGGACCTTCCGGTTACTGTCCGGACTTTTATCAATTTTTACCGCGCTGGGCAGAGAGGTTCTTCCTGTGGGACATTTCCAGCTGCCGAAGCGCTCAGTAATTGAACGGGAAAAGTATCTGTGAAAGGCAGTTCAGTATCCAGCAAATCCCCTGCCTGCCGCTGGGATCAACACCCGGAATATGGAACTTTAACTGGCAGTTGCTCAAGGGTTAAGATGCGGTCTCGCGCAGAAGCCCGCGGCGCTGCGGTGGTTGGAGTCTCGAGGAACGATGCAAAGCACCTGCCTTACCGATCCCACCCTGGTTCTCAATAAAAACTGGCTGCCGATACAGGTTTGTTCAGTTCGCCGCGCTTTCACAATGCTTTTCAAGGGACTGGCCCGTGTTGTCGAGCCCGGGGACTATTCCCTCTACGATTTTGACAGCTGGTCAGACCTGGTCATCCCCCGTGGTGAGCCCTTCGTCCAGGGTGTCAGCAGGCGCATTCGAATTCCCGAGGTGATCGTCCTGCAGGGCTGCGATCGTTTTAACCGGCCGCGGCTGGCCTTCACCCGCCGCAATCTCTTTCGTCGTGATCGTAATTGTTGCCAGTATTGCAGCAAGAAATGTTCAACGGAGGACCTCTCGATTGACCATGTCATTCCCAGGTGCGCAGGTGGAGCGGGGAGCTGGACCAATTGCGTGGTAGCCTGCCTTGCCTGCAATGCCCGCAAAGGAGGGCGGCTGGTACACGAGGCGGGTATGCGGCTGCTGCGCGAACCGGTTGAGCCACCCGCCCAGTCGGTCTTTACGCTTCACGTCAACCGCCGCAAAGCAAGCTGGGAACATTTTGTCAGCGAGGCCTACTGGAACACCGAGTTGAAGCCCTGAGGTGGGGCCGGGTGTTTTCTGTCTTGGCTTGACTACGGTCCGGCAGAGGCCCATTATGCCCCTGTTGTTTGCGGATAAGGGTTAACCCGCAGCCCCTTCATGTTTCAGCTTATGGATGATGTTATGCCATTTTCTCTCGATGGCCGAGTTGCCCTGGTGACTGGAAGTTCAACAGGACTCGGTAAGGCGATCGCCTTTGGCCTGGCCCGCTGTGGAGCCAGGGTCGCCCTGAACTATTACAACAACGAGGAGCGTGCAGCGGAAACTTTCAGTGAATTCGAGGCCGAGGGCTTTGAAGGCCTGATGCTTCGTGCAGATGTGTCCGAGGAAGAGTCGGTGAACGCTCTCTGCAAGGAGGTCGCTGAGAAGCTCGGTGGTATCGATATCCTCGTTGTCAACGCCACTCCTGACCAGCCACAGATGCCGATCGAAGAGTTCACCTGGGAGCATTTCCAGACGATGATCGATTTCTTCATCAAGAGTCCCTACCTGCTGACAAGGGCGGTTCTGCCGCATATGAAGGAAAATCGATGGGGACGGATTATCAACATCACCAGCGAGGTTTTTCAGCGCAGCATCGGCAATTTCAGTGCCTATGTGTCAGCCAAGGGCGGGCAGATCGGCTTCACGCGCAGCATGGCCAGTGAGCTGGCTTCATTCAATATCACCGTCAACCTCGTAGCTCCGGGCTGGATTCCGGTCGAGCGGCATGAAAACGATCCCCAGGAGCAGAAGGATGGATACCGGGAGTTGATCCCGATGGACCGCTGGGGAGTTCCTGATGATGTTGCCGGGGCGGTCTCCTATTACGCCAGCGATGAGGCCGGGTTCGTAACCGGCCAGACAATTTGTGTCAACGGGGGCATGAGTCCCTGGTAAGTAGAGGCGGCTGCCGGGTCCATGTTCCGGGGTTCGCCTGGGATGGTGAGTTCTCATGTCACGTATTGGTGAGCTGGCATCGCTCAGCTTCAAATTGGGAGTTTTAGGTTTTGGCGGGCCTGCAGCCCACATCGCCATGCTCGAGGATGAGGTCGTCAGGCGAAGGGAATGGATCACCCCGGAGCGTTTCCTGGATATGCTGGGGGCGACCAACCTGATTCCGGGCCCGAACTCGACCGAGATGGTGCTTCACGTCGGTTATCTCAGGGCCGGTCTTGCAGGCCTGCTGGTTGCAGGAACGTGCTTTATCCTTCCGGCCGTGGCGATTGTGACCTTTCTTGCCTGGCTCTACGTGGATTACGGCAGTCTTCCCGAGGTGAAGCCTTTTATCGCGGGAATCCAGGCAGTCGTCCCGGTGCTGATTGCCATGGCCGTCTGGAGGCTTGGCTGGACGGCGGTGAAGAATCCTCTTCTGGCGGTCATCGGACTGGCTGTGGTGGTGGCTGTATTGCTGGATACCGACCCCGTCCTCGCCCTGCTTTGCGGTGGCCTGGCCGGGTTGCTGATGGGCGGTTTCTTTAAGGCGGGGGCCGGGGGAGGCGCTGCCGGAGCGGTCCTGCTTGGCGGTGGGCTGCTCACCGGCAGCGGTGGCACCCTCGCTGCAGCCGGTGCCGTTGCTAAGGTGACCCTGGTTGCGCTCGGTCTCGCATTCCTCAAGATCGGCTCTGTTCTTTTCGGTACGGGCTATGTGCTGGTTGCATATCTCAAGGGTGAGCTTGTCAATGACACCTTCGGCCTTTCCAATACCCAGCTGATGGATGCGGTTGCGGCCGGGAACCTCACCCCTGGGCCCATTCTCTCGACGGCTTCTTTCATCGGCTACATTCTTAAGCCCCCGGGCTGGGAGGATGTTCTTGGCCTGCCCGGAGCGATCGTTGCCTCGGCCGGTATCTTTCTACCTTCCTTTTTCTTCGTCCTCTTGCTGGCCAAGGTGCTGTGGAGGCTTCGTTCTTCCTCACGGATGGGAGCATTCCTGGACGCTGTAAATGTCAGCTCGGTAGCGCTGATGGCAGCTGTTACCATTATGCTCACCAGGGACATACTGCTGCCTTCTACAGGCGGGTTTTCCTGGCAGAACGGTGTCTTGATGGCCATTGCAGCGGCCTTGCTGAGGGGCTTCAAATTGAGCCCACTGTGGTTGATTCCCATTTCCTGTGCCGCCGGCTGGATCCTTTTTCGGCTATGATTCTCTATGGAAAATGCGCGATTCTTTTACCTGCGGGAAAAAAAGGTTAGAATATAGTTCGGCCTTCTAAAATTAATGAGAGTGTCGCGTCACAAGTAATGGTGCTGACAAAGTTTGACAAACTCATCCTTGTTGGTATCAGGGGGTGATTTTACTTTGGGTAGACTATGGCCAAGCTAACTATCGAATCAGGTTCAGAACGGGGGAAGCAGTTCAAGCTCCCCGATTCAGGCACCTTTGCGATCGGCAGAGATGAGAAGTGTGCCGTCTGCATCGAAGATATTATGGCCTCACGGGTACATTGCGTGGTGCGCTGTGATTCCGGGAAATGGGTTATCGAGGATCACAAAAGCACTAACGGCATCATGGTTAATGACGTTCCCGTCGACCGTCATACCCTTATACCGGGTGATACGATCGCAATCGGTGACACGCTCCTGGCGCTTTCGGCAACCGATGAAGACCCGCTGATCGGCAGCACCCTGGCCGGTTACGAAATCGAGAAACGGCTTGGCCGTGGGGCCATGGGTACGGTCTACCTTGCGCGACAGCTTTCCCTCGACCGGCCGGTAGCCCTGAAGATTCTCGCCCCGAGGTTTTCCAAGGACGAAGATTTCATCCAGAAATTCCTGGAGGAGGCGCGTGCGGCCGGCCGCCTGAACCATCCCAATGTAGTCCAGGTTTACGATGCCGGGCACGAAGGCGACCATCACTATATGTCGATGGAGTTCCTCGAAGGCGGCAGCCTGGAGGAGCTCCTTGAGAGGGAAGAGCGGCTCGATGTTATTCGTGCTGTAGAGGCGGCCCGGGATGCGGCCCAGGCGCTCCAGTTCGCCCAGCAGAATCATATCGTCCATCGTGACATTAAGCCTGCCAACCTGCTGCTGACACTCGATGGGACGGTCAAGGTCGGTGACCTGGGCATCGCAGCTGACCTCCGGCAGTATTCCGGTGGTGTCGAGGCTACCGGCAAGACCTCGGTAGCGGGTTCGCCGCGTTACATGGCACCTGAACAGGCCCGGGGCGAGTCCCTGGACCAACGCGCCGATATCTATGGCCTCGGTGCAACCCTCTACAAGATGATTGCCGGGGTGGCCCCCTTTGATGGGTCAAGCGTTAAAGAGATCATCAAGGCCAAGATGGAAAACGACCCGCCGCCGCTCAGGAGACTTATTCCTGAAGTGCCGGGAGGACTCTCCACGGTTGTCCAGAAGATGCTCGCCCGGAATCCGGACAGCCGCTACGACAATGCTGACCAGGTTTACACCGCCCTCGATCCCAGCCAGTATCGAAAGAGTATCTCCTCCAAGGGTAAGGCCAGGGCTGCGCGCTCAACCCAGGCGTCGCAGGCGGCCAGGTCTCCAGCCGGGCGCAGGGGTTCACGCAGGCCGGCGCAGAAATCCCAGTCCAACCTGGTTGTCGGAGCTGTACTTGGAATCGTGGCGCTCGTTTTCGGGCTTGTCCTGGTTACCAAGTTGATGGACAGCGGCAACGGAAGCCGCAAGGTGTCGAGGCCCGCCGAGCGTGAAACGACAACCTCAAGGCAGGAAGAGAAACCGGAAAAGAGCGGACTTGAGCGGGACCCCTCCAAGATTGCCCTCAAGGAACGTGAA
>CAZTRG010000217.1:0-5050 GCA_964615885.1 uncultured Planctomycetia bacterium
CCGCAATTCTCGACGCCTCCATTACCGCAGAGGCGAGCTGCTGGCCCGCGATATCGGCCTCGGTGCGGTATCTAAAATCGAATACCACCCCGAGATTTTCCCAGGTATCCGAATCATCGACTCAAGTCGCCGCATCTACCCCCGCGGAGCGGCATTCGGGCCCTTGACGGGATATCTGCGGAAACTCAACCCTCGTGACCTGGCCCGGCTCGACCAACAGGGAAAGCTCCTCGACAGCTTCCCCGGAATCCGCAGCGCGGAAGCTTTCTCCGTCTTGCGCCGCGATGCCCTGATGCGAACAGACTCCATTGGGCAGGGAGGTCTCGAGGAGCAGTACGGCAGCGTACTCCAGGGGCGCTACGGAATGCGGCTCGAGCAAACCGGGAAGAAGGCTGGAAGCAACAGGCTCCTCACCTCCCTTTCTTCGGTCAAGGGTACCGACCTGCACACCACGATCGATGCGAAGCTGCAGGAGTCACTCTATCGACAGCTGTGGGCCGAATGCGCCCACCATGGCCATGCAGCCGGAAGTGTCGCGGTGATGGACCTGCCCAGTGGAGCCCTGCGGGTATCGGCCGGCTATCCAGGGTATGACCCCAACCGAATGCGGGAATCGGCCTACCATGCCAGGATGAAACGGGAAACCGCAGGCCGGGTTCCCGACTGGCTTCTTGACCGCCCCAGGAGCAAGGCTCTCTACCCCGGATCTATCTTCAAAATCATCACGGCCATTGCCGCACTTGAAGATGGACACGAATGGGAAGGCCCCGTGGATCCGCTCCGGCGCTATGAATGCCGAACAGGAGATGACAAGCCCTTTAAAATGCGCTGCGCGAGCCGCTTCGGCCACGGCGACGTCAATCTTTACGAAGCTTTCGAATCCTCCTGTAACAACTACTTCTATTACCTTTCAACCAGGCACCTCAACCCCAGGAAATTTGACCACTGGGCTAAAAAGCTGGGCTGCGGAATGCTCACCGGCCTCGACCTTCCCCGCAAGGGCGGCCTTTACGACAAGGGCTTTCTTGAGAAGCCGACTTCCGTTGCCGGGGAGCGAGGCCTCTGCATGTACGGCATCGGACAAAGGCAGGTTCAGATGACACCATTGCAGGCACTGAGGGCTGTCGGTGCCGTTGCAATGAATCTTGAAAAGCTACCCACTCCATGGATTGTAAAAGAATCGCCACCCAGCGACCTCCGCACCACCAACCCCCGCACCGCCGCGATCATCCAGGAGTCAATGCGCCGCGTGGTCAGTGACCACAAGGGAACCGTTTACGGAAAATCGGGCCTCGAGAAATTCAACTTCGCCGCCAAAACAGGAACCGCACAATACCGCTCCGACTTCGTCCGGTACCACTCCTGGCTGGTCGGTTACGGGCCCCTGCCAAGGCCGACGATGGCCTTTGTAATTGTTTTCGAAAAAAGCAAGCTGGGAGGCGGAGATGCCTGCTCCCCTGTTGCCCGTGTGCTGCTTGACTATCTCTCCAATGAGAACCCGGGCTTCTTCGCTGCAAACGACTCGGGGCCCCCTGCAGAAGATGCCCAGCCGCCCGGGACAGACGGAGGAGATGAATGATCTCCAGGCTCTTTTCCAATCGGGCTGCCCGCTGGTACCTGCTCGCCTTATCCCTGGCCCTGTGCTTCCTTGGGGTCCTTTTCGTGCACAGCACCATGCGAATGGATGGTGAGGCCTTTCCGGGAAGAGGCGCCCGAAGCCAGGCCATCAAGGCGGGCATCGCCTTCTTTGGATTCCTGATTCTCTGCCGGATCAACTACCGCCTTTTTGAACGAAAAGCCTACACCCTCTATGGTCTTGTTGTCCTGCTCCTGCTCGGGCTCCTGGCCCTCAAGTTTCTGCGGGGTGACTCATCCGCCAACAGGTGGTTTCGCCTGGCGCTTTTCGACATCCAGCCCAGCGAGCTGATGAAGATCGGCCTGGTTCTTTGCCTGGCCCGCTACCTCCGGTTTCGCAGTGACCAGGGGAGTCTCAAGGGCCTTCTGATGCCCTGCCTGCTGACCATCGTCCCAATGGGGCTTGTCCTCCTCCAGCCTGACCTGGGCACCAGCCTGGTGCTCCCCTGCATCCTCCTGGCAATGGTTTTTGTAGCCGGGGCGCGCTGGCAATACCTTGCCATCGTGATAGTCCTGGCCATCGCGTCTGTTCCCGCCGTCTATAAACTGGGAAGCCATGTGCCCCTCATCAAGCCCTACCAGCTGAGCCGGCTTACAGGGTATTTCGAGCAAAGCGACCCGGCAGTTCGAGGCCGGGAGGCTTACCAGCTGGACCAGTCAGAGGTTGCCATAGGAAACGGAGGCTTCAGCGGCAGAGGCTACGGCCTCGGGGACCAGAACAATCTCGGGAACCTGCCCGCTCGCCACACCGACTTTATCTTCAGCGTCATTGGTGAGGAATGGGGCTTCATCGGAGCCTGCAGCGTGGTGCTTGCACTGGTCTTCCTGGTGATGCTCTGCTTCCTGGTAGCTGCAAATACCCAGGAGCCTTATGGAAAGCTGGTCGCCACAGGCATCGGGACTCTCTTTGCAGTCCAGAGCTACCAGAATATCTGCATGACAATGGGCCTCACTCCGATCACCGGCCTGCCACTGCCCTTTGTGAGCTATGGAGGCTCGAGCCTGGTCTGCTCTTTTGCCGCCCTGGCCCTGGTGATCAGGGTCGCATCTCAAAACACCAGGGTCCTGTCCCCGAAAGACCTCCAGCCCAGGAAAGCTGAGCAACCCGTTCCTGTCCTCGATCCAAGGCCCACCAGTGCACTGCTGGTGACCCAGTACCGGGACTGAACCCACAACTCATGTCCCCCCACTGAAATGTGGACATAAAAAGACCCCCTCGCAATGAGGTTACGAGGAGGTACAAACGAGGAGAAAAAATACACTGGAAGACCCTGCCGGGCGCTGAAAGCCAATTGCCCGGAACAGGTAAGCAGCCATTGGTCATTTACTCTGAATCAACAGGCAAAATGAACGACGCTTCTTTGCCGAAGGGGCGTAGTATCCGTATTCAGACCCGCCCCCGACAGTAATCGAGCCCAGATACTACGGAGGCCCCCTTGCGCAGACAAGGCAATTTTTGGGAAATGTTCGGTCAGGCCCCAGGCTGCCGATGCAAAAAAAAAAAGAGCGCCAGCAAGCTGACGCCCTTCCGTAAGAAATGAAGCAAGTTAAAGGAGAATTTAGATAATTGCTTACCCGCCTTCTTCGACCCTACAGGGCGTTCGGCCAATAGCCGCCACGCCCAAAAGAAGGCAAATCTTCCTTAAACTCTCAGGCTCCTTCCTATCACACCAAACGGTGTATAACTCCCAAATTCAGTCCCACGGCTCGGCTCAATTTGTCTTTAAAGACAACCAATCACTGTGAGCAAGCTACCTATAAAGCAAGACGCATTCCAATTAACCAGGAGCCGCAAATTTATATGTAAGTTGTTCCCTCAAATAAGCTTAAGCATACACCTATCAAGAATACCCAGCTCCTGAACAATCCACATCCGGCTATTTATATTCCGGTTTTTGAAGGATATGGCTTAAAATTGTCACAACCCCCATATATTCAATTACTTATAGAAGCGACTATCTTTTAACGCAATTTATTGTCCGGCTATTTTATATCCGGTTTTTTCTTATAAACTCGGCCTGACTCCGGCGTTTTTTCTTCATTCATTCCCTATTTCATAGATAATCCGGAGCTTTGCGGGATTCCAATGGTTGAATTCCCAATCATTAAGATCTGTGTCTACCCGGGAGTTGAAAATTGGCTAGCATCAAAGGAAACGCAGTAATTGGTCAGTCAGGCGGTCCTACCTGCGTTATCAATGAAAGCCTGGTAGGAGCTGTCCTTGAATCAGCTAAGCATGAGGAAATCGGGCATATGTATGGCGCCCGACACGGCCTCCAGGGGCTTCTTACGAGCGACCTGATCAATCTCACGGAAGAGACCCCGGAAACCCTTGAGCGGGTTGCCAGGACCCCCTCAGCGGCTCTTGGCTCCGTTCGGAAGAAGGCCACTGAAGAAGACTGCAAAAAACTGATTCAGATCTTCAAAGAGCATGACATCCGATATTTTTTCTATATCGGGGGCAACGACACAGCTGAAACCGCCAACATCGTCGATGAATTGGCTCGGGGGGAAGACTACGAATTCAGGGTCTGCCATATTCCCAAGACGATCGACAACGACCTCCGCGAAACAGACCATTGCCCGGGGTATGGGAGCGCCGCCAGGTTTGTAGCACTAGCCCTCATGGGTGACAATCTCGATAATGCCGCCCTTAAAGGAGTAAAGATCGATGTCATCATGGGCCGCCACGCCGGTTTCCTCACCGGAGCAGCCGCACTGGCCAGGCAATCAGAAACCGATGGCCCCCACCTGATCTACCTCCCTGAGGTGGCCTTTGAAGAAGAGCGCTTCGTGGATGACGTTGCCGCCTGCCTCGACAGGCTCGGGCGCTGTGTAATCGCCGTTTCCGAAGGAATCAGCCGGGTCGACGGATCACCAGTTCTCACAAGTGGCGAAAAAGATTCGCATGGAAATGTACAGCTTTCAGGGACCGGTGCCCTCGGAGACTTCCTCTCCAGCATCGTTAAGGAAAAAGTCCCTGCCGCCAGCCGGGTCAGGGCGGACACCCTCGGCTACATGCAGCGCTGCTTCCCCGGAATTCGATCCGAAGTTGATGCCCGTGAAGCCCGGGCCGCCGGCGCTTTCGCAGTCAAATCGATGATCGAAGGGGAGCTATCAAGCGGGACAGTCTGCATCCGGCGCAAGGAGGTCGATGGGCATTACGATTCTGAAATGTTCAATACCGAGTTGAGCAAGGTAGCCAAGCACACCAAGGAAATGCCCGAAGAGTTCATCAGCGAAACCGGCAACGATGTCACCCAGGCCTTTATGGACTACGTACGCCCCCTAGCAGATGACCTTCCCGTAATCGGCAGGCTTGGGCAGAAGACCTGATCACACTGATCCGCTAGAGAAGCGACCCATAGTTTTTGAGCCAGGAGGGGCCCCGATGAGCAGCTTACCGCGAGGAATC
>CAZTRG010000218.1:0-2771 GCA_964615885.1 uncultured Planctomycetia bacterium
GACGGCAGCACCCGGAAAACCGGGTTCTATCCTGAAGGCACCCGCGCCCTGCAGCTCTACGACTCCTCGGTTACCTCCTACTTCCTCAAGGCCTTCGGGCGTAACGACAGGGAGATCACCTGCGAATGCGAGCGCTCCAACAAGCCCAACATGGTGCAGGTCCTGCACCTGTCCAACGGCAACGCCCTCAACGACAGGCTCAGCAGCAAGAAGGGCCGGGTCACCGAGCTGCTGGGGAAAGAAGACTCCGAGTTGATCGACGAGATCTACATGCTCTGCTTCTCACGCACACCGGGAGAGGCTGAACGCAAGCGCATCACCGAGCTCTTTGCCGGCGCTGCTCCCGAAGAGAAACGAAAGGTCGTCGAGGATCTCTTCTGGGCACTGATGACCAGCCGCGAATTCCTTTTCCAGCACTGATCAACATGAAAAAACTATCCATCGCCATCCTGCTCCTCACCTGTGCCTCCCCTTCAGCCCGGAGCGCTGAGATTGACTTCCAGAAGGATGTCGCCCCCATCCTGCGCGAATACTGTGCCGGCTGTCACAATGACACCGAGTTCAAGGGAGAGTTTTCACTCGAGACCTGGAAGCAGCTCATGAAGGGCGGCGAGGACGGTCCCTCGATCCAGGCAGGAGATGCCGGGAAGTCGCGTTTCATCGATCTCCTCACCGGAAAAAAGAAACCCGCCATGCCGCCGCGCAAGAAGGCACAGCCCTCCGCGGCTCACATCGAGACCTTGCGCGCCTGGATCAACGCAGGTGCGAAGGGTCCCGAAAAAGATGTCTCCATCCTCTCCACTCTCACCGTTCCCGAGCTGGCAGCAGGCGAAAATATCGAGAAGCCCATCACGGCCCTTGCCTTCTCACCCACCGGCACCCGGGCCGTCGCCCGCTTCACCACGGTGAAGGTCGGCAAGCTGGCTCTCGAGGGGCATCCGGGCAAGATCAACTCGATCTCCTTTTCACGAGACGGCAAGCAGGTCGTAACCGCCACCGGGGTCACCGGCCTGCGCGGTGAAGCCCTCCTCTGGGATGTGAAGACCGGCAAGCTCATCCGCAGGTTCGCGGGGGAACATAGAGACATCCTCTTTGATGCCGAGCTCTCTCCCGATGGATCCATCCTCGCCACCGCAGGCTACGACCGCTCAATCAAGCTCTGGAAAACCGCCAGCGGCAAGTTGCTTCGCACCCTGGAAGGCCACAACGGGGCCATCTACGACATCGCCTTCAGCCCGGATGGCTCGGTGATCGCCAGCGCCGGAGGTGATGCCTCGGTGAAACTCTGGCAGGTCTCCACCGGCCTGCGCCTCGACACCCTGGGCCAGCCCACCGGTGAACAGTTCAACGTCGCCTTCACTCCCGACGGCAAATCCCTTATCGCCAGCGGCGCCGACAAGCAGATCCGCATCTGGAGGTGGATCAGCAGGGAGAAGCCACAGGTTAATCCGCTCGTCCTGGTCCGCTTCGCCCACGAAGACGAGATCACCAGCTTCGTCATCAGCGAGGACGGTTCACGCCTTGCCTCGAGCTCTGCCGACCGCACCGTCAAGACCTGGTCGCTGCCGGGACTCGATCCCCTGCAGACCTTTGACAAGCAGAGTGATGTCGTCGCCACCCTGGCCTTTACCCCGGGAGAAGGCTCCCTCTTTGTCGGGCGCCTCGATGGTTCCAGGGACAGGCTCAAGCTCGAAAAAAGCGCTGAGGGCGGGAAGCTCAGCCCTGTGGATACCGCTCCAGCCACAGCGAGACCAGCCGGAGAAAAGGCGATCGCTGCCGCCGAGAGCGAACCCAACGACAGCAGGGAAAAAGCCAACACGATCCAGCTGCCGGCTATGGTCACCGGGGTGATCGAGGATGCCGACGGCCGGGACTCCGACCTCTTCAGGTTCAAGGCAAAGGCCGGTGAAGAGTGGGTACTGGAGATCAACGCGGCACGCAGCAAATCGATGCTCGATTCGAAGATCGAGGTGCTCAGCTCCGAAGGCAAGCCCATCGAGCGGCTCAAGCTGCATGCCACGCAGAAAAGCTGGCTCACCTTCCGCGGCAAAGACTCCAATACCACCGGCGACTTCCGGCTCTTCAAATGGGACGAGATGACAGTCAACCAGCTGCTCTACGTCAACGGCGAGGTGGTCAAGCTCTGGCACTACCCGCGCGGGCCCGACAGCGGCTACATCGTCTACCCCGGACGCGGCAACCGCCAGGGCTTCTACGACACGACGCCCCTGGCCCACCCGCGCGGCCAGAACGCCTACATCGTCCAGCCCCTGCCCAGGGGAGTCGAGCCGGTCGCCAACGGCCTGCCCGCCATCTCGATCTACTACGAGAACGACGATGAAAGCTACCGGCGCCTCGGCAAAGATTCGAAGCTGACCTTCACCGCCCCCGCCGATGGAGAGTACCTCGTACGGGTCTCCGACGTGCGCGGGCTGCAGGGCAAGGACTACAAGTACACCCTGAACATCCGCCCGCGAAAGGGAGACTTCTCGGTCAACCTCGGCACCATCCCCGCCGGCATACCGAAGAAAGGCGGCCGCGAGTTCAGCGTCAGCTGCCAGCGCTTCGACGACTTCGATGGGCCGATCCGGGTCGACATCACAGAGGTGCCGCCCGGCTTCCGCGTCACGACGCCGATCGTCATCGAGGCCGGCCAGACCCTGGCCTACGGCGCTGTCTACCACGACCCCATGGCCGTTAAGAAGATCGCGAAGGCAAAGGCCATCGAGCCCAACCCCTCCATCAGCAAGCTCTCGTGGAAGTTCTACCAT
>CAZTRG010000219.1:0-9406 GCA_964615885.1 uncultured Planctomycetia bacterium
ACCTCGGCAGCCATTCGCCGGACAAATTCATCCAGCGGCATGGAGCCCAGGTTCTCCTCGGTACCGCGTGCCCGGACGCTGACCTCGCGTTGCTCGGCATCTCGTGGACCTACGACCAGGAGGTAGGGAACCTTCTCCTCCGCCCCCACCTTGATCTTGGCCTGGACCCTTTCACCGGACTCGTCCCGGGTTACCCGGATGCCGGCTTCGTTCAGTGCGGCAAAGACCTCTGCGGCATAGTCATTGGATTTCTCGCTGATCGGCAGAACCCTGACCTGCTCAGGAGAGAGCCAGGCCGGGAAGGAGCCGGCGAAGTGCTCGATGAGCACGCCGACGAATCTCTCCATCGACCCGAAGGGCGCCCGGTGGATCATGACCGGGCGATGAGGCTTGTTGTCGGAGCCGACGTAGCTCAGGTCGAAACGCTCCGGCAGGTTGTAATCAACCTGGACGGTACCAAGCTGCCACTCCCTGCCGATGACATCCTTGACGACGAAATCGATCTTGGGACCGTAGAAGGCGGCCTCGCCCGGCTCTTCACTGAAAGGCACCTCGAGAGCGCTTGCCGCCGCCCGGCAGGCCTCCTCTGCCTTATCCCAGTTGGCTGCCTCGCCGGTGTACTTGGCTGAATCCAGATCTCGCAGGCCCACCCGTACCCGGTAATCCTCCATGCCCAGGGTGGTGAAGATCGTCTTGACGATCGACAGGCAGCCCATGATCTCAGCTGCCACCTGGTCCTCGGTGCAGAAGAGATGCGCATCATCCTGGGTAAACCCGCGAACCCGGGTCATCCCGGAGATCTCACCGGATTGTTCCCAGCGGTAGACTGTCCCGAACTCCGCCAGGCGAACCGGGAGGTCCTTGTAGGACCGTGGCTCGCTGTCAAAAATCTTGATGTGATGCGGGCAATTCATCGGCTTGAGGAGGTAGCCATTGAGCTCCCCCGATTCGAGCCGGTTGGCGAGCTCAGAACAGCTGCAGCCCTCCTCGGCAAGCGAGCTGAGAGCGTCAGGCTCGATGATGGGCGGATACTGGGACTCCCGGTAGTAGGGAAAATGCCCCGAGGTCCTGTAGAGATCGAGCTTGCCGATATGCGGTGAAAAGACCTGGGAGTAGCCCTGCTTGCGCAGCTCCTCGCCAATGAAATCCTGCAGCTCCTGGCGGATCACGGCACCGCGGGGAGTCCAGAGTATAAGCCCCTGCCCGACGGTCTCGTCGATGTGAAAGAGGCGCATGTTGCGGCCGATCACCCGGTGATCTCTCTTGCGGGCCTCCTCGAGCTGCCGGAGGTACCGGTTCAGCTCTTTCTTCTTGTAGAAGGCCGTCCCGTAAACCCTGGTCAGGTTGTCGGAGGTTTCATCTCCATGCCAGTAGGACGAGGCCACCGACATGACCTTGAAGCCGCCGATCCGGCCGGTGGAGGGGACGTGAGGGCCGCGACAGAGGTCCTCCCAGTTCTTGCCCGGCTCCCCGGTCGAGTAGAAGGAAAGCGCTGCATCTGCATCGGTCTCCAGGGCACGACGGGCGTTATCGAGCTTGTACTTGTTGCCTTCATCCTCCAGCTTCGTGATGCCCTCGGCGGCGTTGACCTCGTAGCGGCAGAAGGGTCGGTCCTCCTTGATGATGGCGGCCATCTCTTTCTCGATCGCCTCGAAATCCTCGCTCGATACCGGGCGGTCACCCGGCACGGACATATCGTAATAGAAGCCCTGGTCAACCGGCGGACCGTATACCAGCTCAACTCCCTCAAAGACACGCTGGATCGCCTCGGCCATCACATGGGCGCAGGAGTGCCGCAGGAGGTAGAGCGCATCAGGGTCGGGATTCTTCTCGCGGTCAGTCGGAGTCACAATCGAAAGCGAACAATCACCGCTCAGCTCAGTGGAGAGATCACTGAGCACCCCGTCTACCTTGCAGCCGAGAGCCTGCTCGGCCAGGCGCGGACCAATATCGCCGGCAACCTTGAGTGCCGTAACCGGGGCTTCGTAGCTGAGCTCCGTTCCATCAGGGAGAGTGATCAATGGCATAGGTGGTTACCCGCTAAGCGGTCGCGCAGCGCCGTTGACTCGCGACCGAGGACTGCTTCATACTGTCAATTCACAGGCGCTTCAGTACGTTTATCCCACTGGGCGCAAAAAAGCTACCCCCTCTACCGAATCCCACAGGATCAACAGGCGGTTTAAACCAGGTGTCACTACCAAGAATCCTGTTAGACATTCCTTTGCCGGACTTCCTTGAGGCCACCCTGGCACCCCATTGCGAGATCCAGCCCTGGAGCCTGCTGGCTGAACCAGCCGGTGAAATGCTCGATTCCATCAGGGGAATCTACACCTATGGCCATGTGCCGGTTACAGGTCAGCTCCTCGACCGGCTGCCCAGGCTGCAGGTGGTCAGCAACTTCGGAGTCGGGGTTGATCATGTCGATGTCGGGGCCTGTGAGTCCCGCAGCGTGGCCGTCGGCAATACACCCGGCGCCGTCGATGGGGTCACCGCCGATATGACCATGGCCCTGATGCTGGCGGCTGCCCGCAACATCGTGACCGGGGACCACTTCGCCAGGAGTCCCGGCTTCACCTCTTACGACCCCAGCAATCTGCCGGGGCTG
The DNA here is from genome assembly GCA_964615885.1 of uncultured Planctomycetia bacterium. GTDB lineage: Bacteria > Planctomycetota > UBA8108 > UBA8108 > UBA8108 > UBA8108. The sequence goes on from CAZTRG010000219.1 coordinate 2,606, forward strand.
GAGGTCCATGGCAGCACGCTTGGAATCATCGGCATGGGGAGAATCGGCCGGGAGGTCGCCCGCCGGGCCCGGGGCTTCGACATGCGGATCCTCTACCACAATCGCAACCGTGACCCGGAAGCAGAGGAAAGCCTCGGCGTCGAATATTCAGACCTCTCGAGCCTGCTGGCAGAAGCCCACTTTGTCTCTCTGAACGTCCCCCTCACCGATGAGACCGAGGGCCTCATTGGTGAGCCAGAGCTGCGGGCCATGCGGCCGGACGCTGTCCTTATCAATGTCGCACGGGGGCCGGTGGTCGAGCCCGATGCCCTTCATAGTGCCCTCACCGAAGGCTGGATTGCCGGCGCCGCTCTTGACGTAACCGAACCGGAGCCACTGCCCAGAGACCACCCCCTGCTTGGGCTGGACAACCTGGTGCTGACGCCGCATCTCGGCAGCGCGACCCTTCGCTCCCGGCTCAGGATGGGCGAGATGGCCAGGGACAACCTGGTCGCCGGCCTGGAGAACAAGCCCCTGCCGAACCAGGTCCGGGAAACAAGCTGAAGGGAGCCGGACAGGGCGGGTAGCCGGCCATTTTTTCTGGTAATTCTGCCGGGCCGGTCGAAAAATGACTTCTGACGGCAACGAACAAGTGCCCTGGAAATAAACACAACGACAACTATGAGCTACGAGCCTTCCTTCCTCTCCCACAAGCGAACCCGGCACGGCTGGATGGTGGCCGGCACCCTGGCCTGCTCGATCCTTGCCGGAGCCCTTCCTGCGCCTGCTATTGACCGGGCCATCGGCAAGGCAAAAGAAGAGGCCCTCTCCGTGGATACGGTTTACCGCAACCCGGGGAAACCACTTCAGAGAGATTCGATCAACCCGATCTTTGCCCGGAAATACAAGGGCACCCTGCTGGACCTGACGAGCAAGTACGTTGTCATCGACAGCTGGCGGGGCAAGAGCTTCATTCCCCGCAACGAGGTCACCAGGATCAAGCGAACCGCCGATGCCAAGGCCATCGAGCTGTTTGAAAAATACCGCAAGCGCGCCAAGACCAATGAGGACTGGGTCAAGCTCGAAAAATTCGCCAAGGACAAGGGCCTCGGCCCCGAACGCAGAGCCTGCATAAGGCGCCTCCTGGCAGAGGACACATCCAACCACGAGTACCGGCACTTGCTCGGCGAAGCCCAGGACGATGGAGGGTGGCTGCGGGAAGAAGATGTCGCCGATAAACTCGAGCGCGGCTACAAGCTCGTTGAGGGTAAGCTCGAGAAAAAGCCTGCGGTCAAAAAGAAAAAGAAATCCGACTTCTGGAAGCGGCCAAGCTCCAAGAAGATCAGGGCCGTCAACCACCTCAAGCAGGCGCTTGAAAAAAAGAGCGCCCACTCCCTCTGGATGCTGGTCTGCAGAAGCGGACTGCAGACCCTGCCGACCTCCAAGCCCTATGAACGACCCGGCCTGCGCTCCTCGCAGGATCTGATTGACCAGATAGAATCACGCGGCGACTACCAGTGGCGCCTGAAGACCTTCCTGGCCGAGTACGGCATCCCGATTGACTGGGGCGTCATCAACGTCCACAAGGCCGAGAGCTTCCTGAAAAGGAACCCGGGGGCTCGCCACCACGAGACGAAGTACTATCACATTCTCTCCACCTGCGATGAGGAAACCACCGAGGAGCTGGGCAGGAAGATGGATATCGTCACCAGGCAGATCTACCAGGACCTGTTCAAGTTCGATGAGAAGATCCCCTACAAGTACATTCTCCGCTTCTACCGCAACGCCACCGAGTACCACAAAAACGGCGGCCCGCGAATGGCAGGTGCGCACTACGTACCCGGCAGCAAGGAGCTGGTGGGCTACAAGCGCACCGAGCGGGAGGCCGAGGGCAGGGACCCCTTCTACAGCCTCTACCACGAGGGCTGGCACCAGTATTTTGATTTCTACATTCCCAATTCGCCGCGCTGGTTTGACGAGGGCTTTGCCGAGGTGATCTCTCCATTGACCATCAAAGGCAGCAGGGCAAAGATGAACACCTTCAACGCCGGGCGCAGCAACGTGCTCAAGCACTATCTCCGCCGCGGACGCATCATCCCCCTTGCCCAGCTGATTCGTCTCAACCACCAGCAGTTCTACCGGCCGGATGTCGTTGGGCTCGCCTATGCCCAGTCCTGGTCCTTCGTCCACTTCCTGATCAACTTCAAGCACCCCAAGCCCACCATCCAGAGAAAGGTCCGGGCCTTCTACAAGGACTACTTCTGGGAGCTGCACAAGGGCACCGACCCGGTCGAGGCCTGTGATATCGTCTTCAAGGACGTTCAGTTCAACACCCTTGAAAAAGCCTGGCTCGAAGCGATCCGGCGCCAGCGCTAAGGACACCCGCTCTAAGCCCCAGCTCAACCTGCCTAGAGGTCAAAGGTATAGCCGAGGGTCAGCAGGTAGTTGGTGTCGGATCGTCCGAAGCCCGGTGAGGGCGAGTTGTCCCAGCGCCAGTTGACCTGCAGGGTGGATACGAAGTTCTCATAGATCGACACCCGGATCCCGGTCTCGGTCGTGATGTAGAAATCATCCATATTGGCGAGGCTGGGATAGCCCTCGTGATGATGGAAAAGAGAGAGCCGCGGCAGGATCTTCCAGTCCATATTGAGTGACCATTTTGCTGCCAGGTAGGACTTATCCTCAGCCTGGCGGAAATCTTCGTCGACATAAGACAATCCGATTTCCCCGTAGGCGGCCAGTCCCTTCAGATAGGAGGGCTCGAGATCCCCCGCCTCGACAAGCTGGTAACCGGGGCCGGCGGCGAGAGCGGTCCGCAGGTTGAGATCCTGGAAGCTGTCCTCTTCGACGAGAACACTGCCGAAGAGAAAAAGTTCATCTGTGAGAAAATAATCGTACTTGAACCTGGCCTTGCTGTTGCGGGCCGTCAGCCCGCCGGGATCCTCAGCATAATTGTAGGCAAGGCCTGCGGACAGGCGCTGGTTGTCCAGGCGGCTGGAAAGATCAGCATTGAAGCTTACCGATTTCGTGCGCGTGTTTCCGTCCGTGGCTCCTCCCCCGAGATTGACAGTCCCCCTCGTCGTCGATTTTTTCTCTGCGGGAGGAGTGATCGCCTTGATGCTGCTGAGGTCAACGGTGAGTTTCTCGCCGGAGCCTGCAAGGGTGAGCTCAAGCTTTCCATCCTCAGGGCTGGCTGCAGTCGCTGAATGCTCGGCGCCACCCTCAAGCTTGAAGGGGAGTGTTCTCGAAACCTCCAGGCGGGAGACCTTCTCCAGCTCGATGGTGATCGTTCCCGAAAAGGCGGTTTTCACCTTGAGCTTGCCGCCGGAGAGCGACTCAAGCTCCCCGTGGACCAGGCTCCCATCCTTCAGGGCAATACGATCCTTCAGGGCAACAGGATCAGCCTCCTGGGCCACCAGGAGCAAGGAAGCCAGCGACAGAAAAAGGAACAGTGAAAAAATGCGCATTCTGAGATTTAACCGGGTTTCCTATCGGATCAACAGGGGAGCAACCAGGCCGGCCACCCCCGGGGTGTCCCAATTATGAAAGGACAAAGCGGGCGGTTCCAACTGGTAATGCTGGATCATAAAAAGTTTTCAGCATATAAACTTGGACGCCAGATTAAACACGGAGCATCAGCCTTGATAGTCGGTATACCCCAGGAAATCATCCCCGGAGAGAAAAGAGTCGCCCTCGTTCCCGAAGGTGTTGAAAAGCTCATCGAGGCCGAACTCGAGGTGCTGGTGCAAAGCGGGGCCGGGGAAGCCTCCGGCTACAGTGACGGCCGCTACCAGGAGGCCGGAGCGGAAATCGCGGCCGATGCCGAGAGCTTGTATGCTCGTGCCGACATCATCCTCAAGGTTCGTGAGCCGGCCGCTGACTGCGGCGATGGGCAGCCAGAGGTTGAGCGCTTCAGAGATGAGACCGCGCTCATCTCCTTCCTCTTCCCGGGAAACAACCCCGAAACGGTCAAGCAGCTTGAAGAAAAAAACATCCGCAGCTTCGCCATGGAGCTCATGCCGCGCATTACCCGGGCCCAGAGCATGGATGCCTTGAGCTCGATGAGCTCGATCGCCGGCTACCAGGCGGTGCTGATCGCCGCGGAGATTCTGCCCAAGTTCTTCCCGATGCTGATGACCGCCGCCGGCACCATCACCCCGGCCAGGGTGCTCGTCCTCGGAGCGGGAGTCGCCGGCCTGCAGGCCATCGCTACGGCCAAGAGGCTTGGTGCCGTGGTTGAGGCCTACGATATCCGGCCGGTCGTGAAAGAACAGGTTGAGAGCCTCGGAGCTAAATTCATCGAGCTCGAGGTGGCCACAGAAGATGCCGAGGACTCCGGCGGCTACGCGAAGGAACAGGGTGAGGAGACCCAGGAACAGATCCGCCAGCTGCTGCTGGAGCGAATCGCCCAGTCCGATGCCGTCATCACCACGGCCCTCGTGCCCGGTCGAAAAGCTCCGCTCTTAATGACAACGGAGATGGTAGAGGCCATGTCACCCGGTTCGCTGGTTGTAGACCTGGCCGCGGAGCAGGGCGGCAACTGCGAATTGACCGAGGCCGGGGAAACCGTCGAGCACAAGGGCGTCAAGATCATCGGGCCGGTGGACCTGCCCTCGACCATGGCGGTCCACGCCAGCGACATGTACTCACGCAATATCTCGACCTACCTGCTGCACCTGGTCAACGACGGCAAGCTGAACCTGGACCCCGAAGATGAGCTGGTGACCGGGCCGCGAGTTTCAGGCGAAATCGATGCCCCCGCACCAAAAGAAGAAGAAAGCCCTGCCGAGGACCGTGAGCCGGAAGCAGAGGCAGGGGAAGGAGAATCGAACGATGGCTGAGCTGGTAAGCGCTCTGACTGTATTCGCCCTGGCGGTGTTCGTGGGTTTCGAGGTGATCACCAAGGTCCCCCCCACCCTGCACACCCCCCTGATGTCGGGCTCCAACGCGATCTCCGGGATCACCCTCGTCGGCGCGATCATCGTCTGCCTGGTGGCAAGCTCGACCCTCACCCTGGTGCTCGGCTCCATCGCCGTGGCGCTGGCAACGGTCAACGTCGTCGGCGGCTTCCTGGTAACGCACCGGATGCTGGCGATGTTCAAGAGCAGGAAGAAGGACTGAGCCTCTCATGGAAAACCTTCTCTATCTCCTCTCAGCCTGCCTCCTGATCATCGGCCTCAAGATGCTCGGCTCGCCGAAAACCGCCGTCCGGGGCAACGCCATCGGCGCCATCGGCATGCTGGTCGCTGCCGCCGTCGCACTCTTGCTCGGCTCTGAAGCAGACAGCCCCACAGGGGAAATATCACAGGTAGACCGGCTGACCGCGATCGGAATCGGCCTGATGGCCGGAACGCTGGTAGGAATCATCGCCTCTCAGAAGGTCCAGATGACCGCCATGCCCCAGATGGTCGCCCTCTTCAATGGCCTCGGCGGCGCCGCCTCGGCACTTGTCGCAGTCATCGAACTTTTCAACAGCACGGACGCCGGAAAAGAAGTCTTACCGACAGCGAGCATACCCGCTGCTCTGAGCATTCTCATCGGCGGCGTCACCCTCACCGGCAGCGCCATCGCCTTCGCCAAGCTGCAGGGCCTGATCAGCGGACGGCCCCTGGTCTACCCGCTGCAGAAAACGCTCAACCTGCTGCTGCTGCTGGGCGCGATCGTCTCGTGCTGCTGGCTCGTCAGTGAGCCCCAGGACCCCCTGCCGCTCTACTGCCTCGCAGGCATTGCAGCCGTCCTCGGAGTGCTCAGCGTACTGCCGATCGGCGGTGCCGACATGCCGGTGGTCATCTCACTGCTGAACTCCTATTCCGGCCTCGCCGCCTCGGCGGCCGGCTTCGTCCTTGGAAACAACATCCTGATCATCGCCGGCTCCCTGGTCGGCGCATCCGGCCTGATCCTCACCAAGATCATGTGCAAGGCGATGAACCGCTCGCTCGCCAACGTTCTCTTCGGCGCCTTCGGCAAGGCCCCCGAAGGAGCGGCCGATGCCCCCGCCACAGCCAGCGGCGGAACCGTCAAGAGCGGCTCGCCCGATGACGCCGCCATGATCCTCGACAGCGCCGGCCTGGTGATCATCGTCCCCGGCTATGGAATGGCCGTAGCGCAGGCCCAGCATGCCACCCGGGAGATGGCCGACCTGCTGCAGAAGAACAACTGCGAGGTCAAGTACGCTATCCACCCCGTGGCCGGACGTATGCCCGGGCACATGAACGTGCTGCTGGCCGAAGCCGATGTCCCCTACGACCAGCTCTTCGACATGGACCAGATCAACTCCGAATTCGCCCAGGCCGATGTGGCCCTTGTTATCGGAGCCAACGACGTCACCAACCCGGCCGCGAAGACCGACCCTTCGAGCCCGATCTATGGCATGCCGATCCTCGACGTCGAAAATGCACAGACGGTGATGGTCCTCAAACGCAGCATGAACCCCGGTTTCGCAGGCGTAGACAACGAGCTCTACGGACGTGACAACACCATGATGATCTTCGGAGACGCCAAGGAAACCGTCACGAAAATCGTCTCCGGGCTCAAAGAACTCTAATATCTGGCAAACACTCCCTCGAGGCTGTGTTGTCGAGTTTTGTCATTCCCCCGGTTTTTTGAAACCTAATCGCCGCAACGGTGTTTAGACTATCTGAACGGGCCGAATTAACGACAGGAGGCGCAAAAGGCTTCGGCAGAAGATGCTTCCGTAAACCGACCGTTTTGACCCGTTTTCCGTAAAAATTTCGTATAGAAAAACAGACCCTCTTTAACTCAAGGAGTTCCAGATGCGCAGATCGTACTTAGCTGTAATAGCTGCTGTAATGCTCGCCATTC
>CAZTRG010000220.1:0-13221 GCA_964615885.1 uncultured Planctomycetia bacterium
GCTGAAGCCGATCCAGCGGCTTGTGGCCGGCAAGCTCAACGAAGGCGTGGAGCCCCTTGAGGCCCTCCAGCTTGGCTGCCAGGCGATTCTCTGTTCTCCCGGATTCCTGTATCTGAACCTGGGTGAAGGTGAGCTGGACGAGGTCGCGCTGGCGTCGAGGTTGTCGTATTTCCTCTGGTCATCGCCTCCGGATAAAACGCTTCTCAAGCTGGCGGCCGCAGGGAAATTGCTGTCCGGTTTATCGGCGCAGGTGACGCGCATGCTTGCCGATTCAAGGTCGGATCGATTTGTCAGGCATTTCGTGCGTCGCTGGCTGGACCTCGACAATATCGGGACCATGCCCCCCTCAGAAGACTTTCTTGAGTACTACCGCGACAACCTCGAAACCGCGATGCGCAAAGAGACGGAAACCTTCTTCCGGCACGTGCTTGATAAGAACCTGTCGCTGCGTGAATTCCTGGATGCCGATTATTCGTTTCTCAATCGAGAGCTTGCTTTGCACTACGGCATCGAAGGCGTCGAGGGCAACAAGCTGCAGCGTGTCTCCCTCAAGGGCAGCCGGCGTGGCGGCTTGACGGGGCACGGTGCTTTTCTGACAGCATCGGCCAACGGCGTCGACACCTCGCCCGTCGTCCGCGGTATTTACGTGCTGGAGAAATTGCTGGGCTACACGCCACCGCCCCCTCCACCCGACGTCCCTGCGATCGAACCTGATATCCGCGGCGCTGTCACCATTCGCGAGCAGCTCCTGAAACATCGGGAAATCGCAACCTGCGCCGAATGCCATCGCAAGATCGATCCGCTCGGCTTCGCCCTGGAAAACTTCGACGCCATCGGAGGCTGGCGGGACGAATACGGGAAGAAAAATCCGATCGATTCCGCCGGCAAGCTCCCCGGCGGAGATTCGTTTCGGACCTTTCCGGAATTCCGAAAACTCCTCGCAGACCGGCAGGACCAGTTCAACCGCTGCCTGAGCGAAAAGCTGATGACCTACGCCCTGGGACGTGAACTCGAAATCGGCGACCGCCCCAGCATCGATAAGATTCTCGCTGAACTGGAGGGCAGGAAAGGCGGCCTGCGCGAGCTCATTCGCCTGGTTGTCATGAGCAAGCCCTTCCTGGGCAATTAAGCCATCCAGGCGTCCTTTCCCCCGGACTGATTCTCATCCCCCACCCCCACCACCCTGGGCGATGCCCCGGGCGATCAGCAACCAGACCCCACCCTCCTCCTTGCCCCCGCCCATCGCCTCGCCCAGGCTATTGGCTGGGTTTAACCAATGCATGGTGAGGGCATAAACCTGAAGCAGGATCCTGGAAAGATCACATCCTGTGGTAGGCTGTGACTGGTTCTTCAGGGTTTCTCTCGGGGCTGGCCTCTCTCTCGCCGGCTGTGGAAAAAGTAATCTAGTGGAGGCGCTTGGTCCGAATGCGCACTATTTTAGATCCGCTTTATCGCTGTAGAGAGCAGCATCCGGAACGATTGCTTTACGAGTTCCTCGACCGTCACGGGAACACCGCCGAGTCCTACACCTACGCTGAGTTCCTGCGGCGCACAACCGATATCGCAGCGCATATCCAAAGCGCCGCCAGGCTGGAGCCCGGTGAGCGCGTGCTGCTTCTCTATCCGCCCGGCCTGGAGATGATCTGCGCCTTCTTCGCCTGCGTACGCCTGGGTCTCATCCCGGTCCCGGCCTACCCCCCGACTGGGCGAAGCTTCAAGTCAGCGCTCGCCAAGTTGAACTTCATCGCCAGGGATTGCAGCGCATCCGCCGTGCTTACGGAACGGTCCTATTTCTGGTCCATGAAATTGAGCCAGGCCCGCAACCAGGGTGCTTCCTTCTCTTCGCGGAGGAACCCGCTCGCCAGGCTGGAGTGGATCGTGAGCGATGACGCTGAGAAGAACGTCTCGACCACGATTCCCGAGGCGCATTCTGACATACTCTTTCTCCAATACACTTCGGGCTCTACCAGCAACCCGAAAGGCGTCATGGTGACCCACGAAAACCTCCTGGAGAACTGTGAAGCCGTTGTCGACCACCAGCCTGTTGGGGTGTCCTGGCTGCCGCAATATCACGACATGGGCCTGATCGGTTACTACCTCTTCTTTGCGCTCAAAGGCGGCACCACCTATGGGTTCTCGCCGCTTGACTTCATCCAGCGTCCGACTCTCTGGCTTGAGACCATCAGCAGGGTCAGCGCTACGGCCACCTCCGCGCCGAATTTCGCCTACGAGTATTGTCTTCTTCGCACAGAGAGGCTGCCGCCTGAGACCTTCGAGAATCTTGACTTGAGCTCGCTGCGCTTCCTGATGACCGCGGCGGAACCGGTTCGCGCCGAGGTCTACCGTGACTTCCTAGCCAGGTTCGAGCCCTGTGGCCTTGATCCAGACAGCTTTTTCGCGGCTTACGGACTGGCCGAGTATACGCTCGCGGTCTCGAACTACGGGCGCACAGTCGAGACCTTCGATGCCGGGCGCTTGACTGAGAATGAGGCGGTCGCCGCGACCACTCCGGATGGGGATACACCAACCAGGAGCCTGGTCAGCTGTGGAAAGCCCCTGGGGAAGACAGAGGTTAAGATCGTCGACATCAGGGATGACTTCAAAGAGCTCCCGGAGGGGGAGATCGGCGAGATCTGGATCAACGGGCCAAGCAAATGCAGGGGGTATTGGAATCGCCCTGAGCTCAGCCGGGCGACCTTCGAGGCGAAGCTCCAGGGAGCCGGCGAGGAGTCGCCGAGCTGGCTTCGCAGTGGGGATCTTGGCTTTCTGCACGACGGCGAACTTTTCATTTGCGGGCGAACCAAGGATCTCATCATTGTTCGTGGCCTCAACTACTACCCGCAGGACATCGAAATGATCGTCGAGCAGGATCCCGCGATCCGCAAGGGCTGCGTCGCGGCCTTCGCCCGCGATCATGGGGGCCGCGAGCAGCTCGTGGTGGTCGCCGAGCTACGAAACGACAGGACCCGCCCTGATGCCGAGCTCCTCAACAGCAAGGTCCACCAGGCCCTCGGGATTGGAGCGGACCTGTTCGTTTACATCCGGGCGAAAACCATACCCAAGACCAGCTCGGGTAAGATCTCGCGGCACCAGGCGCACGAGCGCTGGCTTGCGGGCAAGCTGGAGCTTGTCGGCGAGGCAGGCCCGGGCGAACCGGCGAGTGCTGTTGAAACTATCGCTTCGAAAGCGCCTGCCGGGCCCTTTGCGGCGCTGTTTCACAGATACGGGCTCAGGGGTGAGGAGACCGGTACGCTGGGAGACGTGGGGCTCGACTCCCTGCGCCTTGCCGAGTTTGCCCACGACCTGAAAGCGGAGCTGGAAGCCCGGGGCAATGACGACCTGTCCGGTGCAGTCGATTTGCGGCTCCTCATCAAGATTGCTGTCTGCGAGCTGTTTGATCTTCTCGAGGATGTTGCGGCGGCAGCGCCCAGGGCGAAACTGCGCTTTAAGCGCAGGGTCCTGAAGCTGCAACGCGAACACCGGGAAATAGAGGCTCGTATGATGCGCGCTGACACGCGCCTTAGATTTGAGCCCACCGAGCTTTTGGCCGGGGCTTCACCACGGGAAGCATCCCAGGGTGCAATACTCCTGACAGGAGGTACCGGTTTTTTCGGACCGTTCCTCCTCAAGAGTCTCCTGGAGCAATGCGAGGACGAGGTCTTTGTACTCGTTCGCGCCAAGGACCCGGATGCCGGCATGCAGCGCCTGCGCGAGGCACTTGCGACCGTGGGAGGACCTCCTGGAATGAACACCCCTGCCTGGGAGCGTCGGGTGCGACCGGTGTGCGGAGATCTTTCCCAGGCAAACCTCGGCCTCAGCCGGGCTGACTGGCAGCTGCTTTCGCGCCGGGTGCATACCATTTACCACAATGGAGCACTGGTGAATTACCTGTTTGATTATGCGGCGATGCGTGAGGCGAATGTCGGTGGAACCCACGAGATCATACGCCTTGCGCTTAGCGACCGGGCGAAGGTCCTGAATCATATTTCAACGACCTTCGTGTTTGGCTGGTCCGTTAAGGAGACCTTGTTCGAGACGGATACGAACCCCGACATGGAGCATCTTGATTTTGGCTACAGCCAGAGCAAGTGGGTGTCTGAGCAGGTGGTGTTGAGGGCCATGCGGCAGGGCCTCCAGGCCCGGATCTTTCGCCCCGCTCTTCTGAGCCCTTCCATCGCCGGTGCGGGGCACAACTTTGATATTTCTATTCGCCTGCTCGCCTTCATGCTCAAGCACCGAATCGGGACCACGGCTGGAAACCAGGGCAGTTTTTCCCCTGCGGACCTGGCCGCCGAAAACATTGTCGCCATCTCCTCGCTTCCCGGGAGCCTGGGGACGACCTGTCACGTGACCCGGGACACTCACGCCACGATGCTCGATGTCACGACGATCCTGGCCCGGCTCACCGGGCAGGAATTTGAGAACTTCACCCTGGAGGACTTCGTCCCCGAGGTCATTGAACGCTGCCGTAAAGACGACCTGCTCTTTCCCTTGTTGAACTTCCTGGTGCGCTCGGTGGGCAACATCACCGCCATGGAGTTCAAGCGCTACGACAACAGCAACTTTCAGCGATTTCGCGACCAGGCTTTACAGGGCAGAGAAGACCCTTCTCTCGATGATGTTGTCGCCGGTATCCTTGGCTTCCTGCAGGAACAGGGGATTGTCGAAGATGGGCATCGCCTGGTGAGCCAGGGCTCGGATCAAAGGAATTGCCCCCATGTTTGACGGGAAGATCACCAACGCACCTCATATCCATCGGGCGCGGGCGCTGCTGGATTCGCGCGCCCTGATGCGAAACCCGATCCAGGTCTTCGAGAAGTATCGAAAACAGCTCGGCAAGACCTTTACGCTCCATTTTGCCGGAGTCAAGCGGGCCATCGTATCCACGGACCCCGATTTCATTAAGCATGTGCTTCACAAGAACCAGGCGAACTACCGTAAGTCACATATCCAGGTGAAGCGCATGAGAGAGTTCAATGGGCATGGACTCCACAACAGCCACGATGAGAGGTGGCTCAGCATGCGGCGTCACCTGGCCACGGGGTTCCTGACCAATCGGCTCGAAAAATCGTTTCCCATGCAGCGCAAGGTGCTGGATGAGGCCATGGCAGGTTTTGCCCGGCGCGCCAGCGAGGGCCCGGTGGACATCTACCAGGAGATGGTCAAGGTCTCCCTGTCGCTCATCGGAAAGTCGCTCTTTGGGAGGCGGATCAGCGACCAGGAGCTCCAGGTCATCGCGGAGGCCGTGTCCGATATCCAGAGCTTCATCCTGCGCCAGATCGTCCAGCCCTACCTGGTTCCCTGGTTTCGTCTCAGCGGAAAAACGGCGCATTATCAAAAGATCCGCAGCGTGGGAGAGAGCCTGATCGAGAAGCACATCGATATCCGGCGCCGCGAGGGCGGCGGCGGCACCGACATGCTGAGACATATGCTCGAGACCCCCTACGAGGATACGGGCAAACCCATGGAGGACAGCCAGCTCCTGATTGAAACCCTCCAGCTCCTCATCGCCGGCAATGAGTCTTCATCCAATGCCCTGGCCTGGACCTTCTACCTGCTGGCTAGGCACCCCGAGTGCATCTCCAGGATCCGGTCTGAGATTGAGAGCGTGGCTGGCGCAGGCCCTCTCGACTTTACAGCTCTGCGCAGTCTCGAGTACACCACCCAGGTGCTGAACGAGGCCATGCGCCTCTACCCGCCCTTCTGGATGATAGACCGAATCGCCCAGGAGGAAGATGAAGCCGCCGGAATCCACATTCCCGCCGGAATCATGGTGATTCCCTACATTTATGGAACGCACCGTAATCCTGACTTCTGGCCGGATGCAGAGAGCTTTGACCCGGATCGGTTTGAGGGCGAATCGGCCAGGGAGCGACACCCCTACGCGCACATCCCCTTCGGCGGTGGTCCCCGAATCTGCATCGGCGCTGATATGGCGATGGTGCAGATGCTGCTGGTCCTGGTGTCGTACATCCGTGACTACGATTTCGAGCTTGCTGCAGATCGGACCTCAGAAATCTGTCCCATGATGATCCTGCGTCCAGATGGCCCCATCCCGCTGCGCTTTCGACAGGTCGCCAGGGTTTGCTGAAGTGACAGGACCCGCCTGTGATGCTGACCTGTCCTTAGCTGGCATTGAACGGAGCTGGGGAGGTCTCCCCCACCCTCTCCTTGCCCCGGCCCATGGCCTCGCATAGGCTATTGGCCGGGTTCAACTAATTCATTGTGATGGTATAGAGATGAAACTCATTGTCGTATTCGCGCTGGTTTTGAATGCCGCGCTGCTGGGGCTTATGGCCCAGCAACCGGTGGCTGTTGCCCAGGCCAATGATGACCACAAAACCCTGCGGGTCTTTGTTTTTGCCGGCCAGTCAAACATGGTGGGCTCAGACTCGAAGGTAAAGGATATCAAGCGCTTTCCCCCCTACGCCGGACTGGAGGCTGCCCAGGAGAGGGTGAAGTTTGTCTACTGCCTTGGCCGGGAAAACAAGACCCGCTCCGGGGGATGGCAATCACTGGCGCCCATCAATAATATTGTCGGCCCGGAGCTCAGCTTCGCCCGCAAGGTCACCAGCCATATCAAGGCGCCCATTGCCATTATCAAGGTGGCTGCCGGTGGCACGCATCTCGGCGGTGACTGGAATCCTGACAAGCCCATTGGCTTCAAAATGTATCCCCTGGCACTGGAGACCATCCGGACGGCACTGGCCGACCTGGACAAGCTCAAGATCAAGTATCGCCTGGAAGGGTTCATGTGGCACCAGGGCGAGAACGACATGTTCAACAAGGACTACATGCCGAGCTACGGCAAGAACCTGAAGAACTTCCTGGCCAGTTGGCGCCGCGACCTCAAGACACCGAAGCTCAAGTTCTATATCGGTGAGCTCTGCACCAAGACCATCTGGGGCATGGACCTGCGCCCGCGCATGTATGCCATCAGCATCGGCCAGCGCGAGGTGACCGAGGCTGATCCGCGGGCGGAGTATGTTCCGACCTCCCATGTGGGTGCAGAGATCGGCCGGCCAGTGGGACTGCACTATCACTACGGCACCCTGGGCCAGCTGCAGCATGGCGAAAACTATGCAAGGGCCTACCTGCGCACGATTGGTCTCGAGCTCAAAAAGCCACGTCCCCTGGAGAAATGGCCCTACAAAAAAGACAGCGCCGTGAAGCTCTTTATCCTCGCCGGCCACCGCAACATGGAAGGAGAACGCGCCTTTGTACAGGAGTTGCGCAGCCTCGAGGGCAAGCAGGCCCTCCTCAAGGACAACCCCAGGATCGCCTACAAATATAATCTTGGTGGCGGCTATCACCTCTCCAAAGGATGGGAGCCCCTGGGCCTCACCGGTTACTACGACACCTTCGGCCCCGAGCTGAGCTTTGCCCACGCTCTTGCCGGCAAGGTGAAGGGCAACATCGCCATAGCGAAATTCACCCATAGCGGCTCCCAGATTATCGACTGGACCCCTGAAGGCAGCATGGCCAGGAGCCGGCATCTTTACCCGAAATTCATCCAGTTCGTGAAGGATTCCATCCGGGAGCTGGCCGCCAGGGGGCAGCAAGTGGAGCTTGAAGGTATCTTTTACCACCTCGGCGAGAACGACATGTCTTTTCACCCCTACCGCAAGGAGGCTGCCACGAGGGTGCAGGCGATCATCAACCAGAGCCGCAAGGACCTGGCCCTGCCCAGGCTGAGATGGTATGTGAGCCAGCAACCCCCACCGATGTGGAACGGCTCAATAAGCTCGATGTGGTCAGCGACATGGCCCGCGTCGCCGCGACAGACCCTGGCTTCATCCATCTCAAGGCCTTTAAGCTGCCCGCACAGGAAAAGATGCTGGTCATTACCACCGAAGGCATCGTGCAGCTGGGCGAAGTGATCGCCGAAGGCTATATATCGAACCCATCTGAATAACCCGCGCCCTTCCTTACCCCCGCAGAAGCTCTTGGACGAGTTCAACGAAAACACAGGACGCCAGGAAATATGAAACTACGAAACCTCTATGGCGGACTCTTCGGACTGGCTGCAGCCTTCACCTTCCCAGCTTCGGTCGCAGAGGATCGCAAGGAAAAGCAGATCGGGATAGCTTCTTCGCCCCCACCAGGGAACGAGTAGCCCCCCCGGGCCAGCCATCAACAGCGGGCATAACTGGAGGAAGCAAAATGAAACACTGCCTGGGCTCTTTAATCGCTGTGTCCCTGCTGGCTTTTTTGTCCGGCTGCGGAAACGCACGGATCCAGGGCCCGGGAGACGCGCGGATCCAGGGCCTGGTGGGTGGAGAAGACGCCGGAGCGCTGCTGGCAGACCTCTCGAAGGCCAGGGTCTGCGAGGCCTACCGAATCGATGGCTATAAGCTCTCAGGCCCAGCGGCCCTGGAGGATGGGGCAAAAACGGATCCGCCCGCGAAGCTGCACGGGTATCCGGTCATCTCAGGCCCCGGCGCCATAGACGAAGAATCGAGGGCGGCCTTGTCGAAGATCCTCACCGACCCGGACACCTACCTCTGGGACAGCGCCAAGGCCTGCGAGTTCATCCCCGGCATCGCTCTTCGCCTGGCCGATGCCAGGGTGCAGGTGGACGTCCTGATCTGTTTTTCCTGCGACGAACTCGAGATCTATACGAATGGAAAGCGGGTGGGCCAGGAAGACTTCGACCCGCGTCGAGCCGAGCTTCTTCGCCTTGCCAGGAAGCTGTTCCCCGGAGATAAGGGCATCCAGGCACTCAAGTAAGCCAACCCTCTCCTTGCCCCCCTTCATGGCCTTGCATAGGCTATTGGCTTCATGAGTCGTAAATACAAGATTCTCTGCTCCATTGCCGGGCTGATTACCCTGGCGGCTGTTGCCTGCATGGTATTCCTGGAGGGCGTGCGGGATCAGCCAAACCCGGTCGGCATCCTCCTGCTGGTTGCCGGTATTGTGTTCTGGATGTTCATCCTGGCGCGGGGCTTTGGCATGCACGATCCCGATGATGAAGAAGGCGATGGCGAGTGGGACACCTCCGGTGAAACCGAAACCCGCCCCGCCAACAGGAGCTCCCTTCCACCGCCGCAAGCTCCAAGGCCGCCCCCGCCACCAGTCTGAGGGCTGCACCGGGTGGTCAACAAGCAGGACCTGGCAAGGTCATCCGGCAGTCCTCTTCTGCTTACAAAGACAGGTGGCGCAAGCCCGGCCTTTACCGGAGTTGCGCCACCTGTGATCAGTAATCAGTCCTTATTCGCAGCCTGCGGTGGCGGTGAGGCAATCGAGCTCGTCGCCTCCTCCATCCAATCCACAATCCGGGAAAGGAGCCGGGGGCGCGTTGCCGCCACGGAACAAAAAGGTGAGGGAGTAAACTGCGTCGGCGAGGTTCACTTCTCCATCGTCATTCGCATCCGCGGCATCCGCGCAGGGCGAGCCGGGGCCGCCCAGGAAGATGTGGTTCAGCAGATTGGTCGGGTCACTGATGTCGATGAAGCCATCGCCGTTGGTGTCTGCGCGAACGAACTGCGCACCGCAGCTAACGGTGACATCAAAGGTACAGCTCTCGGTATTGCCGGCAGAGTCCACCGCTGTGACCGTCACCGTCGTGGTGCCGACAGGAAAGAGACTTCCTGAGGCAGGTTCGACAGTGACCGTCGGGCTGCCATCGCAGCTGTCGGTCGCTGTGGCAACGAAGTCCACCGTGGCGCCGGCCAGCTCAGTACATTCCACTGAGATAGCCGCCGGGCAGGCGATCTGTGGCGCGGTCCGATCCTCGACTGTAATCACCGCCGTCGATGAGTCGGCGTTGCCCAGGTCGTCGGTCACAGTTACTGTTACTTCTGTGCTCCCGAGGGGGAAGGGCCCCGCGGGCTCCAGTGAAAGGGTGAGGTCTACATCGGAGTGTGTGAACCCGGTGTAGACGAGCTCGGGAGCCACGACTGCCTCGCAGCCTGCCCCCACCGCGACCGTGACATCCCGGGAACGGGCTATCGGCACCGTACTCAGCACGCCCCCAATGGCACCGGCGGGACCGCCGTAATCCAGCGAGGGACCCTGGTCATCGTAGAGCAGGAACAGGTAGAGGGTGGCGGTGGGATAGGGCTCTCCGTTTGGATCGAGCGTTCCCGCCTCGACGAGACGCCCCGCCCTGTTGTTGACCCGCGGCAGCACTGCTGCGTGGAGGTCCTGATCGAAGGGGACCAGGAAGCCGTCCTCGGCGAGAGCGAAATGGCCACCGCTGGTGTGCATCATCAGGAACCAGCGGTCCGGGCGCCTTGAAACCTGCGACAGCCTGGGGTTGATGTAGTTCTCGCCGACCAGGAGGTCGTGGTTGGACCAGCGGTTCGCCCAGCAGATGTCGGAATCCCCGAGGTCCACTGCCTCAGCGGCAGAGGGGATGGCATAGAAGTGTGCCTGGGTTACATCAAATGCCGTATCCATCGCGATGTTGAAATCCATCGAGTTCTGCCCTGGACGAATGGTCATGACAGCGTTGCCGGAAGCGTCCGGATCGCCGTCGGGCAACCAGTCGTGAGCGGCATCCGGGCCGCCATCCATGAAGGCGTAGAGGCGTACCGGCTCCACAGGACCGACCGGCACAGTCTCCGGCAGTCTCGAGCGCAGATAGGCTTCCACCTCGGCGATCTCTCCTGGGCTGAGCGCCCGGTCGTAGACAATAATCTCCGCTACATCTCCGTGCAGGACGTTGGAGGAGCCACCGGAGGAGTTGATCCAGGAACCGACAGACATCTGAGACCAGTCGGAGTTGTAGGGCACGGATGGTCCGCCGGCCTGGGAGTCCACCCCGTCGATGAAGCCCTGGTGGGTCGAGGTGGCCGAGCCGTCGTAGACCTGCGTGAAGTAGTGAAATCCGTCTGCGGATATCTCGTTGCCCTTGTGCACGCCGGAACCATCGTAGTGATAGAAGGCGTCAAGAGTATCGGCTCCGTCATCACGTGCCAGGACATACTGGCTGGCCGCACCGTTGCGTCGGCCGAAGCAGTACCAGTAGTAAGCCGCGGTTGTATCGCTCGGCTCCAGCAGGTTGCCGATGGTGAAGATGGTGGCATCCGAGAGGGTCTGCCCAAGGCTGCCGCGGAAAGGAGCGACACCTCCCATCCGCAGGAAGGAAAGCCCCGTAACAGGATCCACAACATGCGTGGCATCGCCGCCGGAGAGGTCGATGGCGTTGGCGGACTGGTCCGCCCAGCTCGTCACCACCGATCCGCTGCCCGTGCTGCCGGTGCCGGCATCGGCCCGCACCCAGAGTGCCAGGTCCGGGCTCAGGGCGGGCACCGGGCCGCTGGCGGGATCGAGGGCACTTCCACTGAGGCCCAGGACAAGCTCCGGCGTCTCCGCAACGTTGGACGTAATCCTCAGCTCAGCGGTGAAGTCACCGACGGCCTCGGGCGAAAACTCGATGGAGACGATCTCCACGTCACCGGGTTGCAGGCTGGGCCGTGGAGTGTTGACCACGGAGAAGGCCGCATTGCCGGTCAGCTCGGAGGCCCAGACCAGCGGAGCGAAGCCGCTGTTGGTTACCGTCACCTGCCGCCTGGTGGCAGTACCACCGGGAACAAAGACCGGCGGCAGCCCGATACCGGCCCCTGCAGAACTTACCTGGATGCCGGGCTGAGGCTCCATGCCGGTGCCGGAGAGCCCTATCTCGAAGGTCGGCGTGGACCAGTCATTGCTGTCGATAATCAGCGTGCCGCTGAAGGACTCCCTGCTCGTCGGGGCAAACTCGAGCTCGACCTCCTGGCTGCCGCCAGGGGCGATGGGTGCCGGCTCGGTGAGTGCACTGAAGACAGAGTCACCGGCAAGCGCCAGGGAATAGACCAGCTCCTCGTTGCCATTGTTGCTAATCGTCAAGGTCGCGGTGCTCGGGATTCCAGGCGCGCCTGCATCGGGGAAGGCCAGGCTGCTGGAGCTGAGGGCCGCCTCCGGAGCGGGTGTCGCCGGGATCGTCTCACCAGGAGTCCCGAGGTTTGCTGCCACGTAGGCACGAGTCAAGGGCCGGTTGTAAACGGCTAACAGCGAGCAGCTCGTTTCCTCCTGGTAGGAAGAGGAATCACCAAGAACGGTGATGGAATCGAGATCGAGCGATGCAGCGCCGTCTACACCCCCGGCGCCGCCGGTGGCCACCAGGGCGCCGTCAAGGAAGGTATCGAACCTGTCGTTGACCGTGTCGACCACGTAGACAAGACGGTACCACTCTCCTACAGCCAGGGAGTCTGGCGGTGACCAGACCTGGTTCGCGCTCGCCATATAGATCCCAACCCGCCCCAGGTTCTGGTAGTAGGAAGCATGGCCGCCCTTCACAAGCCGGTTCCACGACGCGCTGACCTGGCTCGGGTTGAAATCCATCACCAGGGTAAACTGGTTTGCCCGGCTGCCGCCGCCGTTGGCGTGAAGACCCGGGTCTACTCCCAGCCAGGCATTGTCGGGAGCTGTGATCGAGCCGGCGTCAGTAGCAGAACCGGGCACGCCCGCCTGCGCAGTGATCGCTCCAGCTCCTTCCACGGTGAGGTCCGCGCCGAGAGAGGCCGCGGTAAGGTCACCGGCGTCATCGAACTCCCACAGGCCGACGAGCACAGGTTTCCTGGTCACAAGGGCTGTGAGCGTGACTTCGCTGGTCTGCGGCTCAGTGGTCGTGATCGTCAGGGTGGAGGAAAATGTTCCGGTTGAGGTGGCGGTGAACGCGACGGTCACAGCCGCCGTACCGGCAACGCCGATCGCATCCGGGGCATCGACGAGCTCGAAGCCCGCGTCACCTGAGAGCTCATAGGAGAGCGAATGGGCGCCGGCTGCAAGGTTCGTCAGCCGGGCAACCACCTGCCCGGCACCGGCGTCTCCGGGGAGGCTGGCGATGATCTGCGTCTCCGCCGCTTCGATGACAACGCCACCGGGCTCGGGAATCGCCCCGGCCGCGGGCGCCCCGAGTGATTCAATCTCGGAGGCCGACATGGCGTAGTCACGGATCTGGAAGTTGTTGATGTAGCCGTCGCGCTGTGCTGTGCCATCATCTGTGAAGAGGTACACGCCGGGATCGGACCCGGTCGGGAGGTGGATTGCGCTCGCGCTCGGGTCGTCCACAGCGAAGGAGGCGCTGCTGATCGCGTTGTGCGGCGCACCATCGACATAAACCTGCATCTGGTCGGAAGCGAGGGTCAGGTCCACCGAAACGACGATGCGATGCCAGGTGTTTACCGCCGGAGCCGAGCTTCCGTAGTCACCGTAATCCCCCATGTTTCCATTACC
>CAZTRG010000221.1:0-21485 GCA_964615885.1 uncultured Planctomycetia bacterium
GGCAAGGCGCGAGACCGGCTCGATGTCATCCTCGACACCTGTGGCTCCTGCCATGCCAGGAGAGTCGACCTGACTGGGAAATTCCGGCCTGGCGATCTGTTCCTGGACCACTACCGCCCGGTGATTCCCGATGAGAGCGAGATCTACTACGAGGACGGCCAGGTCCACGAAGAAGACTACGAGTTCGGCTCCTTTCTCTCCAGCAAGATGCATGCGATGGGGGTTCGCTGCATTCATTGCCATGAGCCACACACCTCGAAATTGCGGGCAAAAGGAAATGACCTCTGCCTGGGGTGCCACCAGGGAAAGATCGACCCCGCGACCCATTCACACCATGACATCAACCAGGCCGGCGGCCAGTGCGCCAATTGCCACATGCCCCTGACCACCTATATGCAGCGTCATCCGCGCCGTGACCATGGATTCACCATCCCGGACCCGACCCTGACAAGGGATTACGAGATCCCCAACGCCTGCAATCGCTGCCACACCGACAAGAGCGTCAAGTGGGCCATTGACCACACCAGCGCGTGGTATGGAGACCGCATGAACCGCCACACCCAGCGGCGGGCCCGCGCCATTGCCGAAGCCCGGCGCGCCAACGACCGGGCAGACGAGGGATTGGTCACTCTGCTTGAGAACGAGAACTCCAAGTTCTGGAGAAGCGCCGCGATCGGGCTCAGCGCTCCCTGGCTGGACAGGAATCCAGCCCTGTTAAGGGCACTCATCGATTCACTGAGAGACAAGGATCCCCTGCTGCGAGCCACCGCCGCAAGGATGAGCGAGAACCTCCTTGCAAACCAGGGCCTGCCCGAACAGCTGAGAGACGGGCTTGAACAGACGCTGAGCGAACTGCTCAAGGACCCTGTGCGGGCTGTTCGAATCGATGCCGCCTGGGCATTGCGAAGATCACTGCCCGGAACCGGAACTGCCCGCAAGGAGCTGGATGACTACCTCCTCTACAACTGTGACCAACCCACCGGAGCCCTGCAGTTCGGCGTCTTCCATCTCGACCGCCAGCAACAACCGGGGAACCTTGCCAAGGCGATAAGCTGGATGAGAAAAGCTGTCGACTGGGACCCCAACTCACCCTATCTCCACCAGTCGCTCGCCATCGCCTACAGCAATGCGAGCCGGCAAAAAGATGCGATCGACAGCCTGGAGAAAGCCCACAAGCTCGAACCAGAAAATGTGATGTACGCCTACAACCTGGCGCTCGGGCTCTCTGAGATGAGCCGCTACGAAGAGGCTGAGAAGTACCTCGCCCTGACCGTCCGGCTCGACAAGAACTTTACCCGGGCCTGGTACAACCTCGCCCTTGCCAGGAACCGGCTGGGAAAGAACCAGGAGGCTATCGACACCCTGCTGCGCGCAGAGGAAAACGAGCCGGGCAATGTTGATTTCATCTACACCCGGGCCACCATCCTGCGCGACATGAAGCGCTACCAGGATGCCCTCAACGCAGTGCTTGATGCCGAGAAGCTGGCTCCGGGAGCGCCGCTGCTGCTGCAGTTCCGCTCCAGCCTCCACAAGGCTCTCGGGCAGGAAGCGGAGGCCAAGGCCGCCTGGCAGCAATACCGCCAGGCCGAGGCGCTCCAGCGCCTGCAGCAGCAGGGAATCCCCGGGGTTAAGCGGCCCTGAAAAACAGGCGGGCCCCGGCAGGGAAGCCGGTCAATTAATTAACCGGGAACCGGGGCTCTTCACCCTTGAGGACACTGACGATGTCCTTGACCACCATCGAGCTGCCGTAAACGCTCTCGCGGCTGAAGCCGGCCCGGTGGGGAGTCACGATCACCTGGTCAAGATCCCACAGCGGGTTGTCAGCAGCCGGCGGTTCCTGCTCGTAGACATCGAGCCCGGCCCCTGCGATCTCGCCGTTTCGAAGCGCCTGCACCAGCGCCGCCTCATCCACAACAGGGCCTCTTGATACGTTGATAAGGTAGGAAGCCGGCCCCATCTTCTTGAGTGCATCGGCGTTGATGAGGTGGTGAGTTTCATCGGAGAGGTTGACATGCAGGGTCACAATATCGCTGCGCTCCAGCAGCTCATCGAGGCTGACCCGGGACGCAGCAAGCTCAGTTTCAGCCGCTTCGTTCTTCACCTGGTCATGATAGAGGATCTCCATCTGAAAACCCTGCCGGGCGATCTGCGCCACCCGGAAGCCGGTTCTGCCCATGCCGACAATACCGAGGGTCTTCTCGCTGAGCTCAAAGTCAGGGTTGTTAGAAGGCTGGCGAAACATCGCCTCTCGAGCCTCCCTGTCACCGATGACAAGGCGGCGAAGCACTGCGAGCATCAACATGAGGGCATGCTCGGCAACCGGTTCGATAATCGAAAGCGGGGTGTTCACAACCCGGACCCCACGGCGGCCGGCCGCATCGAGATCGACGTTGTCATAGCCGACCCCCATCCTGCCGATCACCTTGACGCCCGGGGCCGACTCGAAGAAAGCTTCATCGAAGGGCAGGGAGGCGTTGGCGACCACTGCAATGCTGCTGCGGGCTGCCTCCAGGCTGCCCTCCACATCCGCCTCGGGGACCACGACGGGAACATAGCCGTTTTCCTCGAGGATCGAGATGGCATCGGGGTGCGCTTCGGCGTTGACGAGTATCTGGTTCATGCTTGCACCTGGTTGAAAAAAACCTCAGGGAGGTGCCGCAAACTATACTGTCAGAAGCCTCCCGGGAAAAGGCCTGAATGCGTCTCAGAAGCCGCTGCGGTTGCCGCAGAGCAGGCGGTAGAAGCCTACGAAGGACGCGATGAGGATGATCGGCAGAAGTCCCATGTAGCGGGCGTAGGGGTTCTTTCCGATGGTGTCGATAATCTCCCCGGCAGCAAGATCGAGATTCTCCTGCGATGAGGAGGGTGCACTGAAGGTAAAGACATGTCCCCCGGTCCCCTCGATGATGTACTGGAGCTGGTCAAAGGTCCCCTCTCCGGTCAGCAGGCTGCTCTCAATACGGAAAGCTGCGAGGTCACCGGATTCACAAACCTCCACCCGGTCAACCCTGTAGCCGAGCACCTCGGGATCCGCCTGGAGCCCACTCTCGATGCCCGACTGGATGTTCCACAGCTCACCTTCATTGACGCGGATCCGTCCGGGAAGCGTGCTGGAGCGAAGGTGAACACGGCCTCCATCTCCTGAGGAGCGGAAGAAGTCGAGTGATTTCGCCTCTCCACCGGAGCTGCCGACCTGCTCCCAGCTCGAGGGGATATCGAAACTCAGCTCGCCAAGCCACTCGGAATCTTTCCTGAGGAAACCACCGAAGATGCCTATCGCAACTACGACAATCAGCCCCCAGGCAAATAATTTATCCAGGTTCATAGCTCAGCCTCCGGCCACTTAGAAGAGTCCGCGCGCCCAACCCGGAACAGGGAAACTTCAGCTGGTGAAGCTCCCAGGTAAGTATTCCCCCTGGCGTGAAAAACGGCAAATTACCTGCCTTTTCAGGCCGTTACCGGAACCGGGAAGGCCGAAAAAGGACTCAGTCTTCCCCGGGGTCATCATCCTGCAGCTGGGAGGCAAAACGGTCCTGGTCGTAGCCAATCGCATCCAGGATACACTGCTGAAGCCAGGTCAGGAGATGCAGCAGCGCCAGCTCTTCCTCCATTGGCTCCTCGGGATCTAGCGATGCGCTCCATTCGTTCTCGGTGATGTCGAGCTCGATGCCGAGATAGAGCCTCAGGTCATTTAGAAATGCCAGCCATTGCTCCACGGCATCTTCTGCAATCGAGATCTCGATCCCGTCCTGGGAAATCTCCAGGTCTTCCAGGGTTCGCTTGAAGGTCTCCATGCTCTCGCGCTTGCTCCGCCGGAGATCATCGCCGAGCAGCTTGCGGTACTCCGCCTCCCGGGAGCTGTCCTCATAGGCGATGGGAAACAGGCGCTCAACAACACGGCGGTTGAAGCCCTCACGGGAAAGGAGCGCCTCGATCCGCTGGGGCATGGAGCAGAGAACCAGGCCCTCCGCATGCGGCAGGGTCAGGAGCAGGCTGCCATCTTCCTGTCGAACAACGGGGTTCATGCTCTGCTCATCCTGACTGCTTTTCAATGGTTGCCTGGAGCCCGTGGCGGTGCAGCCGGCTGACGAACATCTCAGCCTTCTCGAGCTCGCAGCTGGTCAGCACAGAGCGACCCTCTTGATGCACCTCCATCATGTGACGGGTGGCGAGCTGTTCTGAGAATCCGAACACCTTCTGGAACACATAGACTACATAGGACATGAGATTGATCGGATCATCCCAGACGATGACATCCCAGAGCCGGTCGCGGCGCGTACTTGTCTCGGTATCGACCTCGGGCAGCTGAACACCACCCGGCTTCCCGGCAGCGAGAAAAACATCTCCTGGCACCACCATCTGATCTGTAGACATCGAGAATCCCTGCGAGACAAAACACCCTTGAAGAAAAACCTATCTTACACGGGAATCCGTCCGGAGGCGAAGCCCGGTATCAGCCATCGGGAGGAGCTTCGACAGCATCGGCCGAGTCCCCGAGGGCACCGGCGAGTCCCGTCGCCCCCTCGCTTCGCGACACGACTGCAGCGCAGGTGGTGTCGCTCCAGACATTGGTCGCTGTACGCAGCATATCGAGTGGCCGGTCAACAGCCAGCAGCAGGAAGGCCGCCTCGGTCGGCAGCTTCAGCGCCTCGAGAATTGTGACCATCATCACCAGGCCGGCGGAGGGTATCCCCGCGGCTCCCACCGAGGCCAGCAGCGCTGTCAGCACCACGTAGACCTGGATGGCCAGGGTCAACTCGAAGGGCTCAGGCCCGACGCCGGAGTAATACTGCGCCAGGAAGATCACCCCCATGCACTCGTAGAGCGCTGTGCCGTCCATGTTCACCGTAGCCCCCAGCGGCAGGCAGAAAGAAGACACCTTGTCGCTGGCGCGCCCCCCCTCCTTCACCGTACGCATGGTGACCGGCAGGGTGGCAGAGGATGAGCTGGTGGAGAAGGCTGTGATGATCGCCGGCCACATGGCCTTTGCCCAGGCCAGTGGGTTGACCCTACCCACGAAACGCAGGATCAGCGGCAGGGTGATGCAGAAATGAACGGCAATCGCCAGCGCCACGCAGGCCATGAACTTGAAAAGATCTTCAAAGACATCCATGCCCGTCTTGCCGACGACACGGACAATCAGGGCGACCACGGCAATCGGGATAAACTTCAGGATGAATTCCGCCATCTTCATCATCACCTCGAAGCCCGCCTCAAAGAGCTGCTTGAGGAGGCCTCCCCCGGGACCGGTCAGCTTGGTGATAAAGAAGCCGAAAAGAAGGCTGAAAAAGATGACCTGCAGGATCGTCGAGTTGCTCGACAGGGAGCCGAATACATTATCGGGGACCATGTCGAGGATGATGTCGGTGGCATTGGCCTCGCCGACATCCTTCTGTGTAACAGAAGAGGTGAGGTTCAGCTCTGCCCCCTCCCCGGGCTTGAAAACATTGACGATGGCCAGCCCGACGACAATGGCCAGCAGGCTCGTCATGAAATAATAGCCCATGGTCTTGAGCCCGATTCTTCCCAGGGCGGATGGATCACCGACGCTCACGACGCCTGAGATGATCGAGGTGAGAATCAGCGGAACAATCAGCATCTTCAGCAGCTTCATGAACAGGTTCGCGATGAAGTCAAAGGGTGCAATCAAGCTCGCCCTGGGCGAACCCGGCGACATCTCAACCTTGACCGAGACTGAATAGGAAGACTGGTCTACACGCTGGAAGGTGATCATGAGAGCCCGGCCGGGTGAGCTCGCAGCCAGCTTTTCCTGCCAGCCCTTGAATCCTTTCAGACCCTGGGCGTCTTCGCCAACATCCTCCTCATCTACCTGCAGCACCTTGTCGCCCTCTTTCACTCCCTTGACGCCACCGGGGTCACGGACCTCGGCGGTCCCGAAGACATCGATAATTTCGATCGGTATGCGCGGCTGCGAATCTGCCCGCTGGATGAGCAAGCCGACCACGACTCCGACCAGGAGGGCGATAAGAACCAGCCAGTGTGTGCTCAGTTTCAGGATTTTCATTCGTTCCGGCTCTTCGATGGGCTGTTTGGGACGACTGAAGGTATACGCTCAAACCGATCCCGGTTTCAATCCTCAATTGCAGGGCGGCGCTGCCCCCCTTGCCCGCGCAGGGCTTTTCAATTGAAACTTTAGCTCCTGCAGACCATCTTTATGCCTTCCCCCGCTGAAGTGTAAACCCCCGGGGGAGATTCAACCGACCGAGCTCCCGAAGATGGAATCACACTCATACGATGTCACGGTAATCGGCGCCGGCCCCGGCGGTTACGTTGCGGCCATTCGTGCCGCCCAGGAAGGAAAGAGCGTCGCCATCATCGAGCGCGAAGCACTTGGCGGCGTCTGCCTCAACTGGGGCTGCATTCCCACCAAGGCCCTGCTCAAGAGCGCTGAACATTACGAGTTCCTGAAAAAGGCCTCTGATTGGGGATTTGAGACCGGGGAGATCTCCGTCGACTGGCAGAAGGTCATCTCAAGAAGCCGGGGAGCGGCCGAGAAGCTCTCTGGAGGGATCGGCTTTCTGATGAAGAAAAACCGGATCACCGTCCACTCCGGCACTGCCCGCTACCTCTCGCCAAACAGGATCGAGGTCTCTGGTGCTGAAGGGGAAACCATCGAGATCCAGACAACCCACAGCATCATCGCCACCGGCGCCCGCGCCGGCAGCATACCGGGAGTCGAGATTGACAACGAGCGGGTCATCACCAGCCGCGAGGCCATGGTGCTGCCCCAGTGCCCTGAATCACTGGCCATCATAGGCGCCGGCGCCATCGGTGTTGAGTTTGCCTATTTCTACGCATCCTTCGGCTGCAAGGTAACCCTGCTGGAATACCTGCCGGCAGTGCTCCCCTCAAGCGACGCAGATATCAGCCGTACCCTCGAGAAGTCCTTCAAGCGCCAGGGAGTTGATATTCACACCGGCGCACGTGTGCTGTCGGTTAACCGGGACGGAGACCGGGTCTCAACCACCTTTGAAAAAGAGGACCAGTCCACCACCGTGGAGACAGACGCCGTGCTGGTGGCTGTCGGGGTCCTGGGCAATACCGAGGGCCTCGGCCTTGAAGAGCTCGGGCTGGAGCTGGAAAACGGCTTTGTCGCTGTCGATGGCCACTGTGAAACTTCTGCTCGCGGTGTCTACGCTATCGGCGATGTCAACGGTCCCCCGGCACTGGCCCACGTGGCCTCTTTCGAGGGAATCCACGTTCTGCGCCACCTAGCTGACCGGGAAATCGAGCCGATTGACTACAGCCTGGTCCCCTCCTGCGTCTACTGCCAGCCACAGGTCGCCAGCCTTGGCCTCACCGAAACTGAGGCGAAGGAAAAGGGACTCGAGGTCAGCTGCGGCAAGTTCCCCTTTGCCGCCAGCGGCAAGGCTGTCGCCACAGCAGAGACCGATGGCTTCGTAAAGATCATCTCCGATAGCGATAGCGGAGAAATCCTCGGCGCCCACATCATCGGCTCCGAGGCCACCGAGCTGATCGCCGAGCTCGCGCTGGGTAAATCAGCTGAGCTGGGAGTAGAAGACCTCCACCTGGCCATCCACGCCCACCCCACACTGTCGGAGGCGGTGATGGAAGCCGCCGCGGACGCAACGGGTAAGGCGACCCATATCTGACCGCTCCGAAACGCCGGCCACCTCGAAACACCAGGTGCGAGCCGGGCAGGAGAGAAGCTACTCAGCGCATGTTGAGTGCGCGCAGGTCTTCCAGAGAGAGGCTCTTGAGGAAGCGACCCGTAGGATTCCCGGGAGGCGGCGCTACATTCTCACCGGTCGACAGGGATTCGATCCTGCCCAGGAAACGAGTCGAGAGCTTACGAGTCGGCTCATCGGGCGCCGAGGTTGAAAGCGTCCCGAATATTCCCTTGGCTCCATCTGCGTCACCATGCACAAAGCGCTCGTAACCCAGGACCAGCTGCAGGTCGAGGTTTTCCGGATTCTCGGCAGCCTCCTTCTCAAGGAGTTGAAGCCGGGCAGGGAAATCCTCAGCATTGCTGTAGAGAGCTGCAGGGCTCCACTGGTAGAGGGTGAATTCCTCCCAGTCAACCAGGGCTTCACGCAGATACCTGGCAGCGTAGCGGTACTCCCCGATTGCGAAAAGTGACTCAGCGAGAATGACCTTGATGACCCCGTTGCCGGGATCTTCGAGCAATGCGTTGTAGAGGGATTCGGCCCCATCGTTGTACTTGCCCTGGCGCAGGCTCTCGAGTCCAAGCCAGAAATTAAGCTGGGCCGGGCGAAGTCCTTCAACAGAGCCTGTCTCTCCACCCTCCTTCGCGGGTTCCGGGGCAGGCTCTGCAGGCGCGGGAGGAGCTTCCGCCCCACCACCATCACCTGCGGGCACCACGGGAGCAGGCTCGATGACTGGAGGAGGAACCTCAACAACAACCGGGGCCCTCTCCTGGACATGTACACGGTCGCAACCGCAATAGTGCAGGTTGAGGTAATGATGCGGACAGTAGTGGGGAGTCCCGAGACCCACCCCGATCCCGATATAGGACCTGCGGTGCCTGACAATGGGGAAGTAGACACTGCTGTAATACGAAGGGTAGAACGTTCCCCAGGGATCGTAATGCCACGGCTCGTAGTACCAGGGATCGTAGGAACCGAACCAGAAGCTGCTTCTCCAGGAAGAGAACCCGCGGTAATGGCTGGTGTGGTAGGTCCGGCTGTAGTAGCCGAAGGGGAAACCCACTCCGAACCCGACTGAGAAATGGCTCCGGTAGGATCTGTAGGGAGAGTAGTGATGGTGATGGCTGTGGCGATGCCGGCTCCCTCCACCTGACCAGCCGCTTTCCCGGTGGCCGCCGGCCCTGCCGGCTGAGTTCGCAGCGGCTTCGAGATTGGGCACATTGGCCAGGCTCCTTGGGCTGCGAACACTTGTCGCATCGGCTGATGACCGTACAATCCGTCCCTCGCCGGCTCCCGCGCCGCCGCGACGAAGCGCCGTACGCCTGGCGTCACTGCCTGCCAGGCCGGCACCGGCACCGTTGCCGGCGGGCTTGAGCGAATCGGAGCTCTTGATACTCCGGGTTACCTTCTCACTTGACCGCACAATCTTCCCTGAACCGGAAGAGGGAGTGCTTCTGCGGCTCCCGAAACGGCTCAGGATCCCGCTGTCGGCCTTCTTCTCGATGGTCGAGGGTGAAAGAACTCCACGGCGCAGAAGATTCCTGCTCGCCGAGGTCCGGGTGCTGGAAGCCGTACTGGCCCTGGAGCTGGCAGAAACAGGCCTGCGGACCGGGTTTTCAACCCTGGCACCGCCGCCACCGCCACCGCCGCCGCCTGCACCCAGCAGAGAACGCGATGACCTCTTGATCACAGTCGCGCCGGATGACTTGACGACCGGCTTGCTGGTTGATTTCGATGACCCGCCGGAGATGGTCCTGCTGCTGCCCCAGGGAGGCGAAACTGCCCGCCGCACAGACCGGCTGGAGCCGGAGGGGAGGAGGCTCGACCTGGAAGAGCTACTGGAGGACTTTGCAGACGGGAACCTGGTAATCGAAGACTTTGCCTTCGAGGTCTTTGGCAATTTCGAGGAGGACGAGGTGCTCGGCAGGCGGTAGGAGCGCGAAGAGCTCGACCGGCTTGAGGTACTCGGCGTGCGAATGCTGGGCTTGCTGGCACTTGACCTGCTGACGCTGGGCCGGCTGACACTGGGAGCTCTTACGCTCGGGCGGCTGACGGTTGGCGTCCGGACTGTCGGCGTGCGGACAGCGGACCTGCTGGAGCTTGAACGGCTGGCACTGGAGCGGGAAGCGCTGGGGGCCCGAACGGCAGGCCGGCTGACGCTGGGAGTTCTTACGCTCGGAGTCCTGACGCTCCTTGAACTGCGCGCTGAACTACTGGAAGACCTGGGCGCCCTGGTGGCGCGGGAGCTGCTGGAGCTCCTGGTCGGAGCCGAACGACTGGGAGCAGCCCTGGAGCTCGATGAGCGTGAAGCACTCGAGCGGGAGCTGCTGGATCCTGAACGAACCCTGAGCTGGGCAAAAGAATCCGCACAAACGAGCATCTCAAGAACCAGCGCAGCTGCAAAAGCCACAACCAGGAAAGAAACCCGCTTCCCGAGTCTCGTTACAGGTGAAGGAAGCATCTTAACTTGTCCTCTTCTCAGACGTTAAAACCCAGTTCCACAAAGAAGGCCGGCACAGAAGAAAAGAAAGCCAGCTTTCGACTCAGCCTCTTGTCTTCCAAAGACTTAAGTGATTATAAGTCGGGAAGTAAAGTACCAGTTAATCTAATCCGTTTCGCATACTTTGAATCGTCACTAACCTATGACGAGGGCACATCCTGCGAAATTCAGCAAAATCTGCTGATTCCGACAGGAAATCTCCTTCGTCGGCCCTAGTGCTCACTGACGGGTTCTTCGAATGGACCGAGAACACGCCCTTCGCTGACGACCTGGCGGCCTGAAACAAAAGTGTGGACAGTGGTTCCCTTCAGGTTCAAACCACCAAAACAGGTATTTCTGCCCTTGGATTCAAAGCTGTCAGGATCGATAAGGCGGTCAGCTTCAAGGTCGAAAACTGCCACATCGGCCAGCTTTCCGGGGGAGAGTCCACCGCGTTCAGAATCCATCCCCAGCAGGCGGGCGGGATTGATGGTCATCTTGGCGAGAACATCGACCAGGGAAAAACCATGCTTTTCAACCAGGGTGGTATAGCTGGCAGAGAAAAGAGTCTCCAATCCCACCACTCCAAACGGCGCGTACATGAACTCCACCGCCTTCTCCTCTGCTGAGTGGGGAGCGTGGGCGCTCACGATGACATCGATGGTCCCATCCCGGAGCCCTTCGAGCAGGGCCTCCACATCCGCCTGGGAACGCAGGGGGGGCAGAACCTTGAAATCTGGATCGTAATATTCGCAGCATTCATCCGTGAGGCTGAAATGATGAGGAGTGACCTCTGCCGTCACATTGATCCCATCCTCCTTGCCCTGTTTCACCAGGGCCACAGAACCGGCTGCACTCAGCTGGCCGATATGCAGGCGCCCCTGGGTAATCTCGGCAATACCAATATCCCGTGCCACGATAATGCTCTCTGAAACGGCGGGAATCCCGGGCAGCCCCAGGCGCAGGGCAACCTTGCCGTAATTCATCACGCCACCGCGGCGCAGGTCGGAATCTTCACAGAAGGCCACCACCGGGCGGTCAAACATCTTTGCATACAGAAGCCCGCGGCGCATGATCTCTGCGGAGCGCAGGCAGCGGTCTGCATCACTGAAGGCTACGGCCCCGGCCTTGGTCAGGCCCGCCATCTCCGACAGCTCCTCACCCTCGCGCCGCAGGGTGACCGTCCCCACCGGCACAATGTTCGCATAGCCGGCCCGCCTGCCCTGGAGCACAACAAACTCCGCCGATGCCTCGTTGTCAACGGCCGGCTCGGTATTGGGAAAGGCTGCCACGGTGGTGATACCACCGGCAACTGCCGCGCGTGAACCGCTGCGGATCGTCTCCTCTTCCTCGTCCCCGGGCTCACGAAGATGGGCATGCATGTCGATCAGGCCGGGGCTGACAAGCAGGCCCGTGGCGTCGATCACCTCAGCGTCCTCTTCCGTAGTGTAGGCCGCCGCGCCACCCTCCGCAGCAGTGAGCAGG
The DNA here is from genome assembly GCA_964615885.1 of uncultured Planctomycetia bacterium. Taxonomy (GTDB): domain Bacteria; phylum Planctomycetota; class UBA8108; order UBA8108; family UBA8108; genus UBA8108. The sequence goes on from CAZTRG010000221.1 coordinate 11,614, forward strand.
GCAAGAATCCGGCCGTCTTCGATAACCAGGTCACCGGCTTCGTCGAGGCCCGTCTCCGGGTCGATCAGTCTTCCTCCCTGGATAATGATCTTCGGCATCAGGCTGCCCCCCCACCTGTTTTCTGGAGCTGGTCCTGGCCGCCGGCCTGCGAGCAGGACCCGACCAGGTAGAGTGCCGCCATTCGAACCGCCAGGCCGTTGGAGACCTGGTCAAGAATAACCGAGCGGGGACCATCGGCCACCTCGGGAGTCAGCTCCACTCCACGGTTGATCGGCCCCGGATGCAGGACCAGGGCATCCTCCTTGACCCGCTTCATCCGCTCTCCATTGAGGCCGAAGAGCTTGGCGTATTCGCGAATCGTGGGAAAGAGCCCCTTCTCCTGCCTCTCCTGCTGGATCCGGAGCATGTTGAACACGTCGATCTCCTCGAGAACCTCGTCGAGGTTGTGGTGCACCTTCACCCCCAGCCTGGAGAGGCCATTGGGAACCAGCGTAGAAGGCCCGACTGCATAAACTTCGGCGCCGAGCTTCTGCAGTCCCCAGATGTTCGAGCGCGCCACCCGGCTGTGCGACACATCGCCGACAATAGCTACCTTCAGGCCCTCAAGGCTCTTCTTCTCCCTTCGGATCGTGAAAATATCGAGAAGGGCCTGGGTCGGATGCTCATGAACTCCATCTCCTGCATTGACCACGCTGCATTCCAGCACCTTGGAGAGCTGGTAGGCCGCTCCCGCACAGCTGTGGCGAACCACGACGATATCGACTCCCATGGCCTCGATGTTTCGGGCGGTATCATTGCGCGTCTCACCCTTGCTTGTCGAGCTGGAGGAGCCCGAGAAGTTCAGGACGTCTGCGGAGAGGCGGGCGCCCGCCAGCTCAAAGGAGGTCCGGGTGCGGGTGCTTGGCTCGAAAAAGAGATTGACCACAACCCGTCCGCGCAAGGCCGGCACCTTCTTCACACTGCGGGTTGAGACCTCTCGGAATCCTTCCGCAGTGTCGAGCAGCTCAACGATCTCTTCTGCGCTGAGATCCTCGAGGCCAAGCAGATGTTTTCTGTTCCATTTCATGTCAGCACTCAGGCTCCTGATTCGACAAAGCTCGTCAGGTCGACCCCATCGTAATCATCACCCATTTCTACCAGACGCACCTGCACCCGGTCATTTTTTTGTGTATCAAATACCTGGCCGGTAAAATTCGCCTCGATCGGCAGCTCACGGTTTCCCCTGTCCACCAGGACCGCCAGCCAGATACGTTTCGGCCTTCCGAAATCGAGAACCAGGTCAAGAGCAGCCCGGATCGTTCGCCCGGTATAGAGAACATCGTCCACCAGCACGATCGATTTGTCCTCTACCGCAAAAGAAATCTCCGTCCCCAGCACCTCGGGTGCGCCCGTCTGGAGATGGTAATCGTCCCGGTAGAGAGAGATATCCAGCTCGCCGTAGCTGGGAATTCCGCCCCGGGTACCTCCAAGATCCTCAAGGAGCCGGCGGGCCAGGACAGCTCCGCGCCGCTTGATGCCAACAAGGGCCCAGCCATCGAGGGTGTCGGTAGTGCGACGGATACCGGCAAGCCAGCCCTCATAGAGAGCGCCGAAATCATCGGGAGGCACCAGCTGGGACCTCTCCGGTCCAGCTTCCCCGGGTCCGGAATCCTGTGAATCGGGTGACATTGGGTTTTTTCCGTTTTTCAGGCGCAGCTCCTGCTTCTTCTCAGGAAGAAGACGAGTCACATTTCTGAGGCCAGGAAGATTTGAGGCATATTATGAGGCAGCTTTTCACCTCGTCAAGTAAAGGTGTGGAAGGAGTTTTCACCAGAGCCGATAAGGCCTGCTCCAGCTTTTCGGTCTGGAAGCCCGTAAAGGGCGCCACCGGACAGGCATCTTCACCCGGAAAAGCTTCCGGGACACAGCCAAGCCACCTCTCTGCGATAGCCTCCTGGAGCTTGTCAAAGCCATCTCCGTGAAGAGCACAGAGAAGCAGGTCTGCATCCCCGGGAGGCACTTCGCCGGCCTCGTCCAGCTTGTTTCCGACAAGGAGGACGTCTTCGGCCGGGCGCCCCCCCAGGAAGTCCCTGTCCTCTTCTGCCAGCTTCCAGGGTGGCTCCAGCAGGTACAGCCAGCCATCCGCAGCCTCCTGCTCCAGCCAGCCGAGGGCTTCTTCCTCCACCGGGTCCTCCGGACGCCGCCGCAGGCCAACACTGTCAGCCAGCTCAAGGGGGTAATCAAAGACTGCAGCCGAACCCCGGATAAAATCCCTGGTCGTGCCAGCCTGTGAAGAAACTGCGGCCCTCTCGCCTTCCATGAAACGATTGAAGAGGGTTGATTTACCGGTATTGGCACGACCTGCGATCAGGAGCTTCAGGGGCCTGGCCAGGCGGCAGGCACGGGGACCTGCCTCCAGCAGAGCCCGGAGAGTTCTCTCAAGCTCCTCATGGGACTCACCGGCAGCCCGGCCGGCCAGCTCGATACATCGGCGAATGATCTCCGAGAGCTCTCCTGCATGCTGGCGGTTGAAGAATCCGGCTGCCCTTTCTGTACGGGATTCGACAAGAAGCTCAAAAGCACAGGCCTGGATAGCATCCAGGGCTTCCTGCCCTGCTGCAAACTCCAGGACCTCACGGAGCTTGAGCCCGGTCCCCCCGAGTGAATCCAGCAAGGCGGAGGTTCTCTCCTGCAGCCAGGCACCGCCGTGGATCGAAAGTGTTAAGGCATCGAGCCTGCACCACATCGAGGAGGCCGGCTGCCTGCCGACAAGCACCTCGTCCAGCTTCTCACGGTTCTCGTCGAAGAGGGTCGCCAGGCTGGTCCGGCCCTCCTCCGGCAGCTCCTTCCCCCCAAGCCCGGTAGAGAGAGCAGCCCCTGCTCCGGGGCCATAGAGCTCAAAAACCGCGAACCCACCTTCGCCGGGAGGGGATGCCAGGTGGTAGAAAAATTCTTCCTTCACGATCGCGCCCCGGTCTCTGCAGCAATGGCGAGTCCCTCAAGAGTCAGCTCAGGCACCATGCTGTCGAAGAGCTCCAGCTCCGAGGCTACCCATTCAGCCTCCCCGCCGGTGGCGACCACCCGGCCCTCTCCCCCAAGCTCCTGCCGGATCCCCTGCACCAGCCTCTCAACCCCACCACGAACCTGCCCGAGGACTCCCGCCCGCAGCGCCTGGGAGGTACTCCCGGCTATCAGCGGGACTGCGGGACCTGCCTCCAGGCCGGGAAGGTGCGGAGTCTCCGAAGCGAGACCGTGCAGGATGGTGCCGACTCCCGCCCCGATCGGGCCTCCCAGGAATTCCCCACCGGCTGAAACGACACTGATGCTCATTGCTGTTCCGAAATCAACCACGATAACCGCCTCCCCGGGCCAGCGGGCACCAGCAGCCAGGGCATTGAGCAGGCGGTCAATACCCACCTCGGCCGGGTTGTCATAGCGGTTCGCAACCGGGATTTCGAAATCCCGGCCGGCCACAAGAAGCCCGGCAGCCCCGTCCGGGCGTGCAGAACGAAGCAGGTCCAGGCGCTCATCGCAAACCGAGCCGACGACAATCTCCAGCCCTGCGCCTCCGAGAAAATCAGTGAGCCACTCGCGGCTTGCAGTTGATTCAAGCTCTTCGTAGGCAAGAGCCCTGCTCTCCAGAACCTCGAGCCCATCAAAGCTGCCACAGCGCAAGCGGCTGTTACCGAGGAGAATCCCTGACCTTCCAGAAGCCATCTCAGTCCTCCTGCCGAATGAGCCCGACTGCTTCCATCAGGAACATTCCTGCTCCTCTTCCCGGGCGGCGGCAGCCAGGGCATCCTTAACCAGGGTGCTGGAGGCAGCGAGCAGCCCTTCAAGGCCGTCACCAGTGACGGCAGAAATACCCAGGACCTCCTTGCCCAGCCGGGTGCTCAGATCACTCTGGAAATCTGCGACCTCATCGGCCCCCAGCATATCGGTCTTGCTCAAGACCACGATTCTCGGCTTCCCGGCCAGCTCCTCGCTGTAGCCGGACAGCTCCCGTTCGATAAGGTGGAAATCCCGCACCACCTGCTCGCAATCTTCAAACTCACAAGACACCATGTGCAGCAAGACCCGGGTACGCTCGATGTGGCGGAGGAACTCGATCCCGAGTCCCTGGCCCTCGTGGGCACCCTCGATCAGCCCCGGGATGTCTGCAAAAACAAGCCGGGCATACCCTCCCAGCTCAGCGATACCGAGATTGGGTTCCTTGGTGGTGAATGGATAGGCCGCTATCTTGGGCCGGGCGGCGGAAATTCGCGACAGCAGCGTGGACTTGCCGGCGTTGGGAAGCCCGACCAGCCCCACATCAGCCAGCAGCTTCAGCTCGAGGTGAATCAGCTTCTCAATCCCCGGAAGTCCTTTTTCAACCTCCCGTGGGATCTGGTTGACCGAGCTGGCAAAAGACTTGTTCCCACGCCCACCTTTTCCGCCCTTGGCCACGCGGAACATTAATTCCGGGTCAATGAGATCAACCAGCGTATTTCCTTCACGCGGATCCTGGTCAGCAAGCACTTCGCGCACAAGGGTTCCTATCGGCAGCTTGACGAGGAGATCCTTCCCCGTCCGCCCGGTCTTATTGCTGCCCTGCCCGGGCTGCCCGTTCTCAGCTATGTAGTGGCGCCGCCGGCCAATGTCCAGCAGGGTGGTAATGTTCGGGTCGGCCTGCAGGTAGACGTTGCCGCCGTTGCCGCCATTTCCACCATTGGGCCCCCCCTTCGGCACGAACTTCTCACGCCGGAAGCTGACGCAACCATCTCCACCTTTACCGCTGCGTACGCTGATGCTTGTTTCGTCGAGGAACATGAAATCACCTGCTAAGGCCGGGCAGGCTACCGGGCGGTAACCTGCGGGGCTTCAGAGCTCCTCGCTTCGCCGGCTCAGTCCTGGCCTTCGGCAGCCGCGACGGGCTCTACGCTGATCCGCCTGCGACTCTCGAACTTGACGGTCCCCTCGACCTTCGAATAGATCGTGTAGTCATTTCCGAGACCCACGTTAAAGCCCGGGTGGAACTTCGTACCACACTGGCGAACAATAATCTGGCCCGCCTTCACGCGTTGACCACCGTAAGCTTTCAGGCCGCGATGCTGCGGGTTGGAGTCCCGACCGTTTCTCGACGCGCCCTGTCCCTTTTTATGTGCCATTACTTTTCAACCTTCCTGCACGAATTCAGGCCTGGATTTTTTCAATCTGGACCTGGGTGTATTTCTGACGATGCCCCACGCGTCTGCGTGAGTTCTTGCGCCGCCTGAAATGCATGATAATCAGCTTCTTGCCCTTGACGTCACCGAGCACCTTGCCCACGACCTTCGCTCCCTCAACCAGCGGTGAGCCGATCTTTGGCGAGCCGGACTCATCTCCGACAAAAAGAACTTCGTTAAATTCGATCGTACTGCCGGGGTCCGCCTCTCGATAATCAACCTCGAGGGTCTCACCCTGCTGAACACGATACTGGCGACTTCCGTCGCGAAATATTGCTTCCATCGAACTATAGCTTTCTCAGATTAGCGGTTTTACTTATACCGAATTGTATATTTATCCGATCCCAGCTTCGGATCATTTTTTACCAGGATCTTCTTATTGTATTGTTTCTCGAGATCAATCAGGTGTTTCTGCCGGTCCTTGCAGAGGTAGTTCGTAACGTCCGGACCGGTAATAATCTCGCAGGTCTTCTTCTGTCGCTGGCCCAGCTCTCCACGCAGTCTTCTGAGAATCTCGATTCCGGCGCTGGTGGGTGATTTCACCCAGCCTGTTCCTTCACAACAGGAACAGGCCACGTGGTTAGAACTTTCAAAGCTCGGCCGCACTCGCTGCCGGGTCATCTCGATGATACCGAACCTCGATACCCGGGTGATCCAGCTCTTGGCCTTATCCGTACTGAGGCACTCTTTAACGAACCGCTCGAGCTCCCTGCGGTTGGGGGTCTTTTCCATATCGATAAAATCGATAACGACCAGCCCGCCGAGGTCACGCAAGCGAAGTTCCTGGCAGATCACTTCAGCTGCTTCGATATTTGTCTTGAGAGCTGTGGCCTCTAAATCCTCCTCATCCCGGTACTTCCCGGAATTGACGTCAATGGAGACCATGGCCTCCGTCTGTTCGAGAATAATCCACCCACCGCTGGGTAGTTGAATCCGGCGATTGTATATACGCTGGATTTGCTCTTCAATACCAAACTTGCTGAACAGTGGAGTCTTACCGGTATAAAGCTTGAGGCGCTCAGCAGCCTGGGGCATGACATCGAGCAGGAAATCCTTGCCGTGCTCATACACCGCTGCTTCGTCAATCAGGATCTCATCCACGGTCGAGTCAAAAAGATCCCGCAGGGAACGGGTTACGAGATCTGATTCCTGGAAAAGGAGGCTCGGTGTCCTCCTCGTCCTCACCCGCTCAACAATATCGGTCCATGAGTCCATCAGGTGGTTGAAATCCTTCTCGATCAGCTCAGCGGACTCTTCCTCCCCCGCTGTACGGACGATACAGCCCATGCCCGGAGGTGGGTCCAGGCTGGCCAGCTTCTTGCGCAGAGCACTGCGCTCAGAGCCGTCACGAATCCGTTTTGACACACCGAATCGTTTGATTCCCGGCATCAGGACGAGGTATTTACCGGGCACGCTGACGTAGGTCGTAAGGCTCGGCCCCTTCATCCCGATGGAATCCTTGGAGATCTGGACAAGGATATCCTGACCCTTGCGGAGAATATCCTGCATCTTCAGTTCGCGCGAACCCTCAACGCGTTCGGACAGGCGGTCTACCGGTACAACAGTAGCCTCCTTGTAGACCGGGAGCACATCGGAGACGTGAAGGAAACCGTTGCGTCCGATGCCGATATCGACAAAGGCAGCCTGGATAGCGGGCTCGACGTTAACCACCCGCCCCTTATAGATATTACCGAGGTATTTCTTTTCAGCAGCGCGTTCGTAGTAGAGCTGGTCAAGGCGGCCATCTTCGAGAATTCCTATACGGATTTCCTCGGGCTCGATGGCATTCACCAGGATCTTCCTGACTGCGTTCGCCTTCTTGCTGGCAACCTTCTTGCTGGCCGCAGATTTTCTTCCTCGTGAAGAGCTCTTACCCCTGGAGCGGCCCCTGCCCGAGCTGCGGGCTCCATCTTTGGACCTGCCCTTCTCGCCGCCAGACCTGCGCCGGCCACCGGCCTTCCTGCCCCCGGAGGCGGCACCCTCTGTACGCCTGGCGTTGTCTCCAGTTTTCCCTGGAGCCTTCTTTTTTGCGCCACCGCGACGACGGGAACGAGAGCGCCGGCGCGGCTTTTTATCCTCAGACTGCTCCTTACGCCCCCCGCTGGAAGATCTTCCCCGCCCCTGTTCAGCGCCTTTCTCAACCGCCGCGCCCTGCTCCCCGGCAGGTTTTTTCCGGCGCCTTGGCGGCCTGCGGCGACTGGAAGAAGCTGTCTCCTGCTTCCGGGACTCTTTTGCCGCATCGTCGCTGCGAGGCCGCCGGTCTCTTCGACCCTGCTCACCTGCAGCCGGCTTCTTGCGACGGCCTGATCCCTCTCCGGCCTGGGAACCCCTGCCGGAGCGCTGGGAGCTCTTCTGTTCTTCGCTCACCGGGCGCCTGGGCCTGCGAGTTCTCCTGCGGCCAGTCTTTTCTCCATCGCCCCTTGATCCTTCAGCAGCCCTGGATGAGCCAGAGCTCTTCTTCTGCGGCCTGCCACGCCCGGAGCCTGAACGCCTGCGACGGCGGGGACGAGAGTCATCGCCGGAGGATTTCTCCGCTGCAGGCTTTGCTCTTCTACGGGAGGAGCTTTCACCTGAAGCCTTGGATCTTCTACGGGAGGAGCCCTCACCTGAAGCCTTGGATCTTCTACGGGAGGAACCCTCACCTGAAGCCTTGGATCTTCTACCGGAGGAACCCTCACCTGTGGGTTTTGTACGTTTACGGGAAGAAGCAGATCTCTCTTTAGCGGCCTTTTCACGGGCTGAACTCAGACCGGCCCCGAACTCCGCGGCTGAACCACCGGAGCCCTTCTTTTCAGTTTTTTTGCGTATGGCCAAAACGGTCCCTTGGCTGTGATAATCGGGTACTCGTACACCGCAAAGGAGAAAAAATCCCATCTGCAGCAACGTCTGCTCAATGATTGGCAACTGGTCTGCCCGGCCTTCGAAGACCACCAGGAAGCAGGCTGAGCCTAATGGGCGAAAACGAACCCGCCTTCGCGACTCAGACCCCTTGTTTTACTTGTTATTAAAAAAAAAACAACGGAAGAGTTCGAATTTGAAGCTCTTCCGCTGTTTCATAACCCATTTATTTATATGGATTTCAGTTATCAGCACCTGCCTGAGGCTCGATGGCGGGTGCTGGTTTGTCATTCAGAAAGAAATCTGATTCCCGGTGCTTATTGATCCGTCCCTGGAAAAACTCCCTCTCATTTTTGGCATCTGTAAGAATCCGGGGGGTGATGAGGATCATCAGCGACTCAATTTCCGCCTGGTCCTTATTCCAGGAGAACAGGCGGCCCATCAGCGGGATCCCGGCGAGAATAGGGATGCTGGTTTTCACCTTGGAGCGGCGTTCGGTCTGCAGCCCCCCGATCACTGCCGTCTGCCCATCCCGCACCCGCATGTAGGTAACGACAGTCTGGGCCGACTCCCTTGGCAGGTCAATAAAGGACTCTGTCTGGCTGCCGGGAGCTGAAAAAGCAAAACGTTCGAAACCGGCGATGGACGAGCTGGTTCCCGAAAGAGTTGAAACCTTCGGGATGATGCTCAGGTTGATTTCATCGGTACCCGGCACCACGTGCGGAGTGATATAGAGCGTGAAACCAATATTGATCGGAGAGCGATCATTCTCCTCGATAGCAACGGTGACATTTCCGTTCTGGTCCTGCTGGATCTGCTGGATAGCAAAGGGAATGGTCTCGCCAACGAAGATAACGGCCGGGCGGTTGTCGAGCATCGTGAGGGTCGGCTCCTGGACGATCTTCGTACGCTCGTCATCCTTGACCATCCTCAGGAAGGCATGCATCTGGGTGAGATCGAGAACGCCAAGGGCCTGGAAACCGTTGACTCCGAGAGAATCCACTCCGCCACTGCCGACATTAAAAGGAAAGGTGCCGCCAAAGATACTCAGCGGATCACCGGAAAACTCGGGGTTCTCCCGGGGTGCAGAAAAACGGGCAGATGCTGTAAAGCCGTCGCGCTCCGGGGTGCTCGGATCATCGAACTTGACCCCCCGCTCGAGCAGGTCTGTATTGGTTGTCCGGATAAACTTGACCTCGACATGAACCTGGGCCGGCGGAACATCAAGCAGCTTGATAATCTTCTCCATCTCCTCAAGTTTCGGCCTCGTGTCCTTCACGATGATCGTGTTCGTGCCCGAATCATAGGTCAGCTGGCCACCGTCAGTTGTAACGATCTGGCGAAGAGCCTCCTCCAGGGGGAACCCGCCGCCAGCCTTGCTCGCGGCCTCAGCGCCCTTGCTGACCCCGACCACCTCATGGGCCAGGTTGTCAATATTGTCCATCCTGGCAATGTAGGGCTCTGAAGGGCGAATGTAACGCAACTGGAAATGACGGGTTTCAAATTCCGTCTTGAGGGTGTCCATATGGACAATGCGAAGAATGCTGCTCTCACTGCCGCCCTCTCCGTTGACGACAACATAGCCGGCCGTTTTCACAATCGTGTCAAGCGCATCGCGCCAGGGAACATTGTTCAGGCTGAAGCTGACCTTGCCCTCTACATCCTTGCCGATCACTACGTTCACGCCGGCCTGCTTGGCGATGAGGTCCACCACCAGCTTCAGGTCCGCATCATTGAACTCCATGCTGACCGTTGGAGGCTGGGTGAGACGAATGAGCCTTCCACTGACCTTGACAAGCTTGCAGTTCGACTCACGGGCGATGATCTCAAGGGCCTCTGACCAGTGGAGCT
>CAZTRG010000222.1:0-20677 GCA_964615885.1 uncultured Planctomycetia bacterium
CCGGCTCCGCCCGGCTACGGCCTGCCCGGAATCGGCAATGCCGTCTTCTCGGTAAGCTCCTTCATGGACGCGCTGCCGGGAGACCTGGAGGTCGCCCGGCTTTCCTGTGAATCAGAGGTGGCGGCCGGAAGCTGAGGCTGCCCGGGAATTATTTTGCGCCGAGCCCGAACTCGCCCTTGCTCGCTCTCAGGGAGCTGTGCACATGGGCGGCATTGTTCTGGAAGTTCGAATAGCTGATGATGAAATCAGGTGAATGGACAATGTAGGAGTGGCCCTTGCCGGCCTCCAGGCTTCCCCTCCAGGCGACCTGGATTTTTCCCAGGTTTCCCTTCGCCAGGGAGTTCTCTATTCCTTTTCGCAGGCCCTTTTCCATGTTGCGGGTGTGCGCAAGAACCAGGCTGGTGAGTGTTTTTACCTGTTCAGCGTTCATCTTGGCAGCAGCCAGGCCGGCTGGAAGCTCGGCATTGTAGCTTGCCGACTGGGTGTCCTTGACCTCCTCCGGCTTGCCCTTACCGAGGGCTGCTTTCCGCTGGGAATTATCAAGACTCTTCATGAGCTTGCGCCCGAGATCCTCGACGCTTCCCAGGACCCGGAGTCCTTTCCTGGGGCCGGACTTGACCTCGCCGGGATTGGCACCGAAGAAGAGGGGGGTGGCGGCCAGGACTGATTTTCCATGCAGGGTGAAATTGACACAGAGGTGATGGCCTTCAAAACGCCAGCCCCATTTGTCCTTGCCCCCGGGGGCGCCGAAGACGCTGAGGTAATAGTGTTCCGGATCGCGGCTGAAGCGCCTGTTGGGACCTTCGATGGCTCTCAGGATTCCTTCGAGCGAGCGTACGTCCTCGGTGGTTTTTAATCCTGTTTCGCCCAGGGAGGTGAGCAGGAGTCCCTGGACCAGCTTCTTCTGCGCCTTGTCCATTTCGCTCAGGGGCAGGCCCTTTCTCGGCCTGGGGATAAAGTGCCAGTCGATGCGCTCCTTGTCATCGTAAGCGAAGGATGCTTTCTCCACCTGGCTCTTCGAGAGCTTCGCGAGCACGCCCTTGACGGCCCCTGTGATGGCGTCTGCTGCAGCAGCCTCCGGAGAAACAGCTGTGACTGGAGCGATTCGCTCATTGAGCAGGGGACTTGAAATCCAGACAGCCAGCAGGAGGAGGGCACTTGATGCAAAAACGATCTTGTTCATCTCGGGGACCTTTCGACGGGATTATTTCAGATTCAACAGTTCAGTGAAGCCGCCAGTATACAGATCGGGAGACCTCCGGGCCAGAGCAGAGGGGCGGCCTCAGCTAATTCCGTAGCGCCCGGCCAGCTCTTCAAGCTTCGCTGTATTTGAGCTGGCTGTGACGGCTCCCTTCTGCTGGACGCAGAGGGTTCCCATTTCACAGCCGAGCTTTGTGCATTCGACCGGGTCGAGTCCCTTGAGCCAGCCGGCCAGGAAGGCGCCGGCAAAATTGTCCCCGGCGCCGCAGGTGTCGATGGCATCGACCCCGGCAGCAGGGATGTCCTCCCGGTTTCCGTCCCAGGATACGACGGCTCCGTCGGCGCCACGCTTGATGACGGCCAGGGATACCCCTGTGTCGTGAAGGCAGGCAAGAATGTCCCCGATCGTGTGCTGGCCGGTGATGAGGCGGGCCTCGAGCTCGTTGGGAAAGACCATGTCGGCGATCTCCAGGAGCGCACCATGGGCATTGCCGGCGGAAGACGGGGCCGGTCCGTCGGGGGGGACGAAGAAATCAAGGCTGAGCTGGACGCCTGCTTTTTTCAGGCTGTGGGCGGTATCCAGGCAGGGGTTTCCCCAGAAGGACCCGAGGATCTCCGGAGCCGCCATGTGAAATACCCGGCAGGGGGTTTCGATAGCCGCAGGTGGAAGCTCCCAGGCATCGTTGCTGCCGCCGTGGTGGACGAAGCTTCTCTCTCCAGCTGCATCGTTGAGGACCAGGGTGACCGGCGCACCGGTACCCTCACTCGACTCCAGCAGCGACAGGTCGATGCCCTCGGATTCGAGGGCCTGGCGCAGGTGGCAGCCGAAGAGGTCATCTCCCAGTACTCCCGCCAGCGCGGTGGAGGCACCCAGGCGCGCGGCGGTCACGGCGGTATTGGCTCCATTGCCGCCGATCTCGACACGAACCTGCGGAATTCTTTCGATTCCCCCCGGCGGGGGAGGCTGGTGGGCCGGGATGTAGATATCAGCGCAGCAGTTGCCAATGATGATCAGCTCAGGCATCAGGGCTTCTTCCTTCCTGTGGCATCGACTGCGGCAACCACCGCGTCAGCGAATTTTCTGCGCACATCGCCAAGCTTCCTGTTTTTGCGGCTGGGATGAACCCGGTTGCTCAGGAGGATAAAGTAGAGATCCCGTTCCGGGTCAATCCAGATCGATGTTCCGGTGAAGCCTGTATGGCCGAAAGACTTCCTGCTGGCGAGCTCTCCTGCCGAGCTCTCCCCTGAGGGGGTATCCCAGCCAAGTGCCCTGCTCGATCCCTTCGGAGAATCCTGGCAGCGAACGAAGCTCTCGATGGTCTTCTGCTTGAACCTCCTGCTTTTGCCCTTGAGGGCCAGCAGCAGCTCCCGGGCCAGCAGCGAGAGGTCACCGGTGGTGGAGAAGAGCCCTGCATGCCCGGTGATTCCTCCTGCGGCGCGGGCGTTTTCATCATGCACCAGGCCGTGGAGGTAGCCGTTCTTTTCCTGGTCGAATTCCGTTGGGGGGATTCGCTTTTTCAGGAAGGCCGGGGGATTGCGGCGGGTTTCTTTCATACCGAGGGGGGCGAAGACCAGCTCTCGCTCGAGCCGGGCCAGGGGTTTTCCTCCCGCCCGGGCTGCAATTTCGCCAAGGAGTATGAAGCCGAGGTCGCTGTAGCGGTATTTGCTGCCCGGCTCAGACTCAAGGGGGATCGGCAGGATGGCCTTGAGCAGCTCGCGGTAGCTCTTGCAGCTGCGGTACAGCGGCTTCCAGCCCGGCAGGCCGGAGGTGTGCAGGAGGAGGTGCCTGAGGGTCACCCTGTTTCTTCGGGCCCGTGTCTTCCTGTCTAGTGAGGCCGGGGCGAAGCCCGGCAGCCGGATGGCGACCTTGTCCTCGAGCGACAGCTTTCCCCTTTGCACAAGGGCGCTAATGACCGAGGTCGTCCCGACGACCTTGGTCAGGGAGGCCAGGTCGTAGAGGGTTCGGTCTCCGGGCCTTGAGGCGGCCGGCAGTGACAGCTTTTTCGCAGTCTTGCTGTCCTTTGCATATTTACCGAAACCGCCTTGCCAGTAGCTGCCCCTGCTGGAGCCTAGAGCTGCGGAGCAGCCCGGGAAGGCGCCATCATTGACGGCCTCCTGGAGCACACTTTTTGCTTTCGAGAAATCGGGTTCACGGGCAGGAAGCGTGCAGGCCGCAAGAATGATCGGAGCCAGGGCCGTCCATTTCAGGCCATGAGCGAAGGAGAGTTTCATGGGGGATATGATAACTCGCATAGCGGGAAGCAACCAAGCTACGGTCTCAGAGTCCCAGGAACTCTTTCAGGTTGGTCTCGTAGACCTCGTTGGCCTCAGGGGTAGCCATGTTCAGCTGGAATTCGTTGATGACCTTGATCGACATGGCCATCCACTCTTTCCAGCAATCCACGCAGATGGCCTCATGGACCCTCTTGCCGAGCTCCTCTGAAAAGGGCGGCTCCCCGAGCTGGGCCTTCGCCTTCATGCAGCGCTTGCAGACAAAGGCACCCTCCTCGATCTCACCGCCATCGTCTGCCTCTTTAAGATCCGGTGGCTCAATTCCATGGTCTTTGAGAAGTTCACACATCGCATCCCGGGGCATGAACTCACCACGCTCGTGGGCCATCCTGATCGAGGTCTCGAGAAATTCGATCGCTTCGGGTTTCCTGCCGAGGCAGAGCAGGGTCTCTCCGAGAAACTGCCGCGCAACACTGTGCTCATTGGTGAGCTCGAGGCACCGCTTCAGGGAGGCTTCGGCCTCTTCGTAATTTCCTGCCTCCTTATGGAGCTTTCCAAGGCTGAAGTGAGCCAGCTCGTTTTCCGGGTCGGCTTCTGCCATGTTTGTGAAGAGCTTGATCTTGTCGTCGTTTTCCATCACGGCTCCTGGCCAGCAAAGGGATTTGATTCAGCAAGGTGGTATTGTTCCAGCCGGGTTGCCTCGATACAAGAGTCCATGTGGAGGGGTGGCCGGGCCGCGGGCTGAGCCTCTTTGCATCCGATAACCCTCCGGGCCCGGAACGGTGCATCAGGGCCAGGTGGCCTGGATAGCTTTGCAGGCCTCGATCGGGCGCGATTTGCGGTCCTGGCCGCTGCCAGCCCTTTCTCGACCCGGATGGTAGAGTGTAGATGGATAGCTCCACAGGCACTATTCTCTAACTCCTTTTCAATGGGCCTGCATCACACCTCTGCCGGCGGGAAAATAGCTGAAATGTTGAACAAGAAAATCGTTTTGATCGGTGGCGGCAATATGGGGCATTCGCTCCTGCGCGGCATACTGAAAGCCGGTCTGACGCCGCCTGAGAATTTTACGGTCGTAGATATCCACGAGGGCAAGCTGGCCTCGGTGAAGGAAGAATTCGGTGTTCACACCGCCACCGAGGCCGCCGGGGTGATCCCGGGTGCAGAGGTGGTGATCCTCGCGGTCAAGCCCTACACCCTCAACGATGTCCTTGATGGACTCAGCGGGGGAGCGTCCCCGGAGCAATTGTTCATCTCGATCGTGGCCGGCGTCAGGGGAGGCTATATCTCCAAACGCATCGGAAAGAACAACCCGGTGGTTCGCTGTATGCCGAACATTGCTGCGACAGTAGATGCAGCAGCCAGTGCGATCTGTGCCTGCAGCAGCGCCACGGCCGAAGACATGGAAATTGCAGAAACAATACTCGGAGCCGTCGGCGAGGTGGTCCGGGTCGAAGAGCATCAAATGGATGCCGTTACCGGTCTCAGTGGCAGCGGTCCTGCCTATATCTACATGGTCATTGAAGCTCTCTGCGATGGCGGCGTGAAGATGGGATTGCCCAGGGATGTGGCGATGAAGCTGGCGACCCAGACTGTCGTCGGTGCCTCCCGCCTGGTCAAGGAAAGCGGTGAGCACCCGGCCACCCTCCGGGACCGGGTAACCACTCCGGGTGGAACCACGATTGCCGCCGTTCATGAGCTCGAGGAACGCGGCCTGCGGGCCATGCTGATCAGCGCGGTGGTCACAGCTACCGAGCAGTCGAAGGCTCTCGACCGGGAAACTACCGGCGAAGATTCCTCCGAAGCTTGAGTAGGGGGCTTCCCCTCAGGCCTTGACGGCCTCTCTGCGGGTGGCCAGCTCAACCTCGAGGCCGATCACCAGCGCCAGCAGGGGCAGCTCGGCAATGTTCTCAGGAAGTGCGACCCTGTAGCTTCCATCTCCGGCAGGTTCATTTCCCGGTTCGTCATCAAGGAACACCGCCGCGGCCAGCTTGTCACGCAGGCGGATTTCGTATTCGCGGGAGGCAATCTCGCCGACAATTTCGATGGTGCCGGCCTCGGGAACCTCCTCGGGCATCCTCTTTCCTGCTCCAACCAGCCTGGGAAATCCATTCCTGCTGTCCTGCTGGATCTGGAGCCACGGGGTTCCAAGCAGGCTCATCCGGAGCACGGACTTGAGCGTGAGCTTCGGTTTTTCGATGACCACGAGCGGGCCGTGGCGGCGGTGGCCGATCTTGATGGGAAAGGAGTCCTTGCCGCCGGAGAGAACCTCCAGCTCACCACCACCGCTGTCGCTGCTGCTTACAAGGGGCCCAAGGCCCACTCCATCCAGCAGGGTGCCGGGACGGATGGTGAATTTTTTCCAGCCTGCGGTGGGGCGCTTCCGGGCATCCTTGCCACGGGCGGTACCGGCGAAGATGGATGCCAGCAGCACAAGGCCGGTGCAGACCAGGGAAAGGAAAAGAAAATCACTCGAATCCATCTTTGAAAATCCATTTATACAGGGGCTTACTTTTTTATCGGCATGGATGAGCAACAACTTGAAAATCCCTGTGGGAATGCGGCTTTCAGGCAAGCCGGATGAAAACCTTCAGGTCAAATCGGTTACACTTGCAGTACTGCGACCCGGCCGTTGTCAGAAGCGATGGCTCCAGCCACCCCGGCCGGGTTGGATGAAATAATTGGGACCTGTCATGCCCTGCAGAGCAATCAGAGAAGCCGGCAAAGGAGGCCGTCCAACAGGGGCCTTCTTTTTCCTCCTGCTTCTCCTCTGCGGCCGGGCTGTTGCCCTGGAGGAGGTCCCGAAACCCTCCGAGGCAACCTTCTACGAGCATATTGCGCCCATCCTGAAGCGTAGCTGCCTGGGTTGCCACAGCGGCAAAAAGCCCAAGGGCAAGTACAGCATGGAGACCCCCGAACAAATGATGGCGGGGGCCAAGAGGGGAAGGACGCTGGTAGCGGGCAAGCCGGGGCAAAGTCTTCTCTTCAGGATGATCACCGGCAAAGAGAAACCCCTGATGCCTCCGCGCAAGGCAGAGCCCTTGAGCCAGAACGATATTCTCAGCATCGGTGCCTGGATCAAGGGAGGGGCGAGGATCGGCAAGCCTCCTGCTGAGGCCCGGCCCTACTCGGTTTCTCCCTCCAGGCCTCTTTACAGGCGCCCCCCGGTCATCAACTCCCTGCTCTACGATGAAGGCGCCGGGCGGCTGTTTGTCGGTGGCTACAGGGAGGTCCTGGTTCACCAGGTGAAAGAGCTTCTTGAGAAGGGCGGCAAGTCAAAGGAGGCAGTGGCTCTTGCTCCCTCCAGCAGCTTTACAGGGGAGGCGGAGAAGATCCGGGACATGGCCCTGGCTCCCGGCGGTGGCCTGCTTGCTGTTGCCGGAGGTTCTCCGGGCCGCTTCGGCGAGCTCCAGCTCTGGGACACGGTCCGGGGCAAGCTGCTGAGGTTCAGGCGCATGGGGGGGGACGTGCTCTACAGCGTTGATTTCTCCCCGGATGGAAGTCACCTGGTGGTGGGAGGTACGGATCGCAGCCTGCATGTGCTCGATTCGAAAACCCTGGAGCTTTCTTACTCTTCGGAGCTTCACTCAGACTGGGTTCTCGGTGTGAGCTTCTGTGCCGGTGGCAGCAGGCTGATTTCCTGCGGCAGGGACAGGACCGTCCGCATCTCCTCGGTACCAGGGGGAAAGTTCCTGAAGACCCTCGGTACCTATCCGGGGCCTGTCACCAGCCTGGCAGGGCGTCCGGGTAAGAGCCAGGTCCTCGTTGCAGGAGAGGATATGGAGCCGAGAATTTTTGATGGAGAGAGCCTGAAGGAGGTCAGGAAATTCGAGAAGCAGCCCGCCGCCATTCTCGCGGCCGCCTTCTCAGCCGATGGCAGCAAGCTTGCGCTTGCCGGCAAGGCCCCCCAGGTTCGTATCTACCAGGCTGACAAGGCCGAGCGGATCTCTACCCTGGAGTCGCCGGGTGGCTGGATCTACGCGCTGGCTTTCAATGGTGCTGGAAACCACCTTGCCACAGCCGGCTACGAGGGGGTTGTGCGGATCTGGGACCTCGACAGCGGCCGGAAGCTTGCCTCGGTGATCCCGGTGGTTCTCCAGGCCGGAAAAAAATAGGGGAATTTCTTAGCGGTCGAATTTCTGTTTGCGCCGCGTTAGAATGGCGCAAGTGGCTGACGAGAAGTCCCTGAGGAGAAGAAGAAGATGAAGAGCCCGCAGAAACCGGCGAGGAGGCCGGGATTTGTCAACTGGTTGCTGTGCCTGTGCCTCCTGCTGCCTGTATGTTTCCAGGGCTGCCAGAGTCCAGGGATTGACCTGGAGGACCGGAAGGGAAGGCAGTGGGTCTGGCCGTTTTTTGCCACCCGCCAGCCGACCGTACTGGCCTTCTGGAATTGCGCTAATATCGAGTCGATTGAGTCCATCCCGGCTCTGACTACGCTCGCTAAGCGTGACAGCGATATCCAGCTGGTCACGGTCTGCACCGAGAAGAATCGTGCACGGATGGATTCCTGGCTCGCCAAGCAACAGGGAGATTTCGTGATCCTGCTGGATCCGCAGGCCCGGCTGGCGAGGCGCCTGAACGTGCATTCCTATCCGACCTACATCTATTTCGACATCAATGGCAAGGAAGTGCAGCGCTACCTCGATATTCGCAGCGTCTGGAAGTTCTTCGATCTCAAGCGCTTCGGTGAGCTCGGGCGGCCTCAGCCGGCCTCGGCGTCAGAGGAGTAGGATTCCCCTGGTTTCCCGGCAGCTCTGCGGGGTTTCCCCAGGCAGCCGATGAGGAAGCAGGTCAGGGTGCCGATGATGATCCACCACCTGGATCCGATTTCCGGCAGGGAGAGGATCGTTTCGCGGGTTTCATCCGAGAGGTTCTCCAGCAGGCCCTGCAGCAGGCCGGGAGCATTCGTGGGCTCTTCTGTGAACTGGCGAAGCTGCAGCAGCAGCACGACCGGGACACTTGTGACCATTCCGGCCATGACGCTGAGGCCGCTGCCCCGCCTGGTCAATATAGCCAGCAGAAAGGCCCCTAGCAGCCCGCCGTAAAAATAGCTCAGAACGTTGATGGCTGTGGTGAAGATGTTGTCCTGGCTGCCGACAAAGGCGATGGCGAGCCCGACCAGGAGGAAGGTCCAGAGGAAGGTTGCCAGGCGGGAGATTTTCAGATAGTGAGCCTCGGTGCGCTCACCGTATTTTTCCACCAGGGGCCTGTAGACATCAGCCAGGGTTGTTGCGCTGAGGGCGTTGAGAACGGAGGTGAAGCTCGACAGCGCTGCTGCCAGCAGCCCGGCCATGACCAGCCCGGCGAGCCCCGGGGGAAGATCGGTGACGATAAAGAGGGGCAGGATCTCGTTGGCGTCCTGTGGCAGGGAATAGCCTGCAGCGCCTGCTTCATGCCAGGCCCATAGCAGGGTTCCCAGCAGGAGGAAGAGGGCAATGAGCGGGAGGATGAGGACCGCGCTGCCAAGTACCGAGAGTCTTCCGGACCGGGCATCACGGCAGGTGAGCATACGCTGGGCGATGTCCTGGTCTGTTCCATGGGTAGCGAGGGTCAGTATCATCCCGCCCAGCAGCCCCGCGAACAAACCCTTGTTGTCGGAGATCGATGTGTCCATGTGGAAGTAGGACATCCTTGATGAGATGCCCTCGAGGTCAAAGACCGGGCCGGCCCCGGCAGGGAAGGCGGCCAGGATCCAGGCGCAGGAGACCAGGCATCCTGTAAGAAGGGTTATGCCAAGGATTACATCGGTCCAGACGACCGCCTTGATGCCTCCCTTGAGGGTGAAGGCTGCGCCAAAAAGCCCGATGACGATAATTACGGTTTCGATCGAATCCGTTCCGAGAGCAATCCTGACGGCGAGACAGCCGGCGTAGAGGCGCACGGCGCTGGCAACCACCCTGCCGGCGAGAAACAGCAGGGCCGAGAGCAGGCGGGTTCTTTCTCCGAAGCGTTCGGCCAGCAAGCCATAGACGGTGAGGTACTCCCGCCGGTAGAAAGCCTTGACGAAGACGAAGGCCAGGAAAACCCTTCCGATGGCGAAGCCGGTGAAGAGCTGCAGCAGGGACCAGTCATTATGGAAGGCGAAGGCTGGTATCCCGATGAAGGTGACGGCGCTGGTCTCGGTGGCAATGATCGAAAGACTTGCTGCCCACCAGGGGATCGAGCGGCCCCCTAGGAAATAGTCGCGGGTCGAGGCCTGTTTGCCGCCGGAGCGGAAGCCCACGGCGCCCACTCCCAGCAGGAAGAGCACGACGAGTGACCAGTCGATATAGGAAAGGCCCGCTTGCATGGGTGGGAAGTATAGCAGATCGCGGGGGGATCGGGGATGGCTGCCCGCTTGCGGTTCTCTCCGGCAGCCGCTGCTGCTATAATCCAGCCAACAGTGATCCAGCAAGGAGATATGAAAATGAAGATCAGTATCGAATACTGCGTTCAGTGAAACTACAAGCCACGCGCCGTCAGTCTGGCGGCCACACTGGAAAAGACTTTCGACAGCGCCCCGGCTCTCATCGAGGGGAGGGGAGGAGTTTTCGAGATCAGGCTCGATGATGAGCTCGTCTTCAGCAAGCGGTCCCTGGGACGCTTTCCTGACAGCGAAGAAGAGGTCGTCGACGCTCTTCGTGCGGCTGCCGGCTGATTGATGGCGCCTTTTGAACACGCTATCGAGGCGCTTGAGTACGCCCGGATGCGGGAGATTATCGCTGCCTATGCAGAATCGACCCTCGGGCGGGGGCTTGCCGGTGAATTGTCCCCCTGCACCGATGGGGATGAACTTCGCAGGATGCATGCGGAGACCCGTGAACTTGCAGAGCTGCTTGAGTCTACCAGGCTTCCGCTGGCGGGCCTCTCCGATGTCTGCGCCGGGATCGAGGATGACGACTCCGGCGGCAGGCCGCTGGAGCCCGAACATCTCTACAGGGTGGTGGATCTCCTGCGGTCGGGCCTCGGGGTGCGGGAGGCTTTCAGCTCCGATGAGCAGAGATACCCCGCACTCTCTGCGCTTGCTGAAGGCGTCGAGGATCTTCCCGGCCTGCGCGAAGAGATCCCGGAGATTATCGATCTCCATGATGGGGTGAGAAGCGAGGCCTCCCCGAAGCTCTCGGGACTTCGCCGGGAGATCTCCACTCTCCAGGACAGGCTCCGGCTGGAAGCCTCGGCCCTGCTCAAGCGTCCTGACCTGCGCAAGTGCTTCCAGAGTGAAGGGGTGACGCTTAAAAATGACCGCTACCTGCTGCCGGTAAAGGCGGAGTACAGGTCGTGGATGAAGGGGCCGGTCAGGGACAGGTCACAGAGCGGCTCGACGCTCTATATTGAACCCGAGCAGATCGTCCAGGAGGGCGACAGCCTGCTCACCCTGCTCGACAGCGAGAGAGACGAGGTGCTCAGGATTCTCTGGGACCTTACCCGCAAGGTGCGCGATGAGAGGGTGGTGCTGCGAAGGCTTCAGAAAGTCCTGGCCTGGGTTGATTTTACTGCTGCCAAGGCCACCTATGCCGCAGCCTTCGGACTGATCTCACCTGAGATCAGCGATGAAGGGATTCTTGATCTCAGGGATACCCGCCATCCCTACCTGATGTGGCTCTGCCGTGATACGGGCCGTGATTTCCGCGACATCGACCTGGATTCTCTCCACGGCAAGGTGGTTCCGCTGGATATTCACCTGGGAGATCCTGCCGGTATCCTGATCGTGACCGGTCCCAACACAGGTGGAAAGACCGTGGCTCTTAAAACCGTGGGGCTCAACGTCCTGCTGGCACTCAGCGGGGTTCCTGTTTCTGCGTCGGCAGCGACGATCCCGGTCTACACCGACCTCTTTGTCGATATCGGAGATGAGCAGAGTATCGAGCAGAATCTCAGCACCTTCTCCGGCCATCTCCGGCAGCTCGTCGAGATCCTCAGGGGGGCCACCGGGAAATCGCTGATCCTGCTCGATGAGCTGGGCTCGGGAACCGACCCGCTTGAGGGTGCAGCGCTGGGCACTGCCATTCTTGATTATTTCAGGTCCAATGAATGGACGGCTGTTATCACGACCCATCTCGGCTCGATGAAAAAGTACGCCTTCCTGCATGAAGGGGTCGAGAATGCCGCGATGGAATTTGATACAGAGAGCCTCAAGCCGACCTACCGTCTCCTGATGGGAGTTCCCGGTAATTCCAACGCCCTGGCGATCGCCAGGCGGCTCGGGGTCAGCGAGGAGGTGATCGCCGCGGCCGAGGATGAAATTGCCCGGGTTGAGGAGCCGACGAGGGAGCTGATTTCGCGCATGGAGAAGTCGAGCAGGAGGGTCGAAAAAGAACGCAGGAGGGCCGAATCGGTGCGCAGGGAGGTTCAGCAGAACAAGGCTGAATACTCCCAGAAGCTCGAAGAGATCGATATTCGGCGCGATTTCCTCCAGAAGGAGGCCGATCTCGAGATCGACCGGGTTATGCGGCAGGCCCGGGAGGCGCTCAAGCCTGTTGTTGACAAGTTGAAGAACGTACCGCAGACTCACAAGCCGATGGTGGATGAGCTGGCCTCTGAGGTGGAGTTGCTACTCATCGGCACGCCGCTTGGCAGGAAGCGCGAAGAGTTCGCGCGCTCGCTGCGAAAAGGAGATGAGGTTTGCGTGCCGAAGCTTCGCGGCAGGGGCAAGGTCAGAAAGATCAACAAGTCCGAACGTGTGCTTACCGTAGTTCTCGATGGTATCCCGACGGAGGTGGGCTTTGATGACATATCCTGGATCGAAGACAGTGAAGGTTGAGGAACCCGCTCATGCAAAAGATGAATAAAACCGGCCGCAGCCGTGGTCTCTTTTCGCGAGGAATACCGGTATTGGCCCTGCTGGGTGTCGTGGTTTTCACCGCCGGACTGCCGCGCCTGGCGCAGGCGGTTGCGGATGAAGAAAAAGCGGTCAATGTCCTGCCCGGCATAGAGGTTAAGAATAAAAAGAATACAGAGGCCCCCAAGCGCTGGGAGGATCTGCGAGAAGGCTGGGATAAATTCAGGGAACTTCCTCACATTGTAGATATCAGCCTCGTCCTGCTGATCTCCATCATGCTCGCCGCTTTTCTCGCCTACCATCCCTCGACCCGCCGAAAGGCCTCGAACATCACGGAGTTCGAGCAGCCGAAGACCTTCCTCATGTACGCCATGGTCGGTGCCCTGATTGCCCTGCTGGTCCAAAAAAATGAAACCATGGCCCTGGTGATCTTCGGCATCGGAGGATTGTTGCGTTTTCGCACCGTGGTGGGGGAGGCAAAAGACACCGGCCGTGTCATCCTGGTGACGGTTGTCGGGCTCTGTTGCGGTCTGAAGATTTTCGTCGCGGCAGTGCTGGCCACGCTGATCGGCTGGGTTCTCATCTGGTATCTCGAATCGCAGAACGCCGGGCGGAGCGCCGTCAAGGGGCTTAAGGATTCCGATATCCTCGCGTCGGCGGAAACCTACCGCGGGATACTCGGGGAGGCCGGCTGCACCGTCATCCGCGAGCGTAAGAACCTGACCAAGGGCCGGGTCACCTTCATCGTGAAGGCGCCGCCGGAGCTCGATGCCGAGGCGCTCGAGGAAGCCTTCGAGAAGGTGCCCGAGGAGCAGCGCGGGGTGGTGGACTGGGAGATCAGCTGAGGGCAGATCGATCTACACCTACGAACACACGATTCGGCCCCGGCAGTTCAAATATAAAGCTCATAAGTTCATGGGCTGGTTGTGTGCAGCTATGGGCTGTGTGCTGGTGGTCGGCCGCTTCCTCGATTCCTGGGAGCTTCCTCTCATCGGCTGGCTGGTTCCCTTCGGGTGTTCTGCCCTGTACTTCAGCTTTCTGCCCTTTCACCGCTTAACTGTGCGGGTTTCGAGCGAGGAGGTGCTTGAATCCTGGTTCGTGGGACCGGCGCGAAGTTTTCCTGTCGCTGAGATTGCCGATCCCTCCCTGGTGAAGATCAGCAGCGACTTCGACCTGGTCCAGTTCACCGCTGCTGATGGCAGCATGGTTCAGCTCAGGAGCGATGAGCCCGAGAAGTTGCTCAGCGCCATCGAGTCGGTGATTTCAGGCTCCGATTGATCCAGGCCTTCGGCTCCGGCAAGCTGCCCGGGGCAGGTCTCACTCGGTGTACATCCGGATGACTCGCTCGAGTCCCCGTGAGCAGACCCGGCAGAATTTATTCGGATTGCGGGTGAACATGATGCAGTCGGTCTCCGAGCGGTAGAGGCCCTTGGCCTTGTAGCCCGCTCCCTCGAAGGCACCGACCTTGTCAGCGTACTTCTCAGAGGTGAGCATCGGTGCAGTCGTATTCTTGACCTTCGAGAAGAGCTTTTCCATCTCCGCCGCGGAGGCCTTGGAGGCAATCAGCTCCTTGCGTTTCTTCTGGTAGGAGTAGGAGGCCTTGTCGTAGCCCTCCTGCCCCCAGGGGGTTGGCAGGGGGGTTCCCTCCTCGACGAGATCCTTCCACTTGAGTTTCTCCGGGTCCAGCAGCGCGGTGATGTTCGGCTCCCAGGGCTCAACCCCCGGCGGGTTGAAGTCCTCATAGGATACCGAGGAGGTGTAATATTCGTCGGCCAACCCGGCGAAGGAGTGTCCGAGCTCGTGAACGAAGAGATAGGCCGCCTGCGCTGAGTCGGCGGCACAGGTCGACCAGAGGTTGAAGATTCCGCCGCCGCCGTATTTCTTCGTGTTGCCCAGCAGCAGCAGCATGTCGTAGGGCGCCAGTGCTGCAGCCTCCCTGATGGCGCGATTCTTGTAGGAGAGCACGTAGCGGTCGGAGTCGAAGGCGTTGAAGCTCAGCCCCAGCGGGGTGTCGTTCCACTTGCCGCCGCGCGGGTTGGTGATTCCATCCCGCGCCGAGTTGATGTGGAGCGCCCGCACGTTGAAGTTGTCCCGGTTGGAGGCGAAGGGCTCGACCTTGAACATGGCCTCGACCAGTCGGCGAACGTCCGCCTCGAATTTTTTTCTGCTCTCGGCGCTGTAGCCATCGGCCAGGATGAGGAAGTCGACCTTGTTGACGGGCGGGCCGCTCTCAAAGATCGGAAAGACCTCGCCGGGGGCGTTGAGCGGGGAGCGGTTGACGAAGCGGCTGGCCGGGTCGACCACGCCGGAGTAGATCCGGCTGAAGCTTCCATCTTTTGTGCGCTTGGTCAGCTCGAGCTGGACCTTGCGGCGCGGTTCGGGGAAGCGCTGGGATTCGTGGAAGGTCCGCCAGATGCCCTTTTTCGCCTCGCCGATGGTTTCCCATTCCCCATAGATGCTGCAGAAGCCGCGCGAGTAGATGACCTGTTTCGTTTCGAGATCCCTGACCAGGAAGATGTATTTCCCCAGGCCGGTATCATCGACGAGGACCTTCCGGCTCCCGGGCCAGTCCCCTTCGAGACGGACCTGGTCGAGGCTGACATATTCCTCGCCGGCAATGCCGGTGTGGTTGTAGTCAAAACGCAGGGTCTTGCCGGTAAAGAGTGAATCAAAATCAGCCGGGGCAAGAGGCGCCCTGGCTGCGGGTCCTGGAGCAGCACAGGAGATGGCAGTGAGAGCCAGCAGGGGAAGCAGTTTGGTCATCTTGAGTCTCGGGATAGGGTTGAATTCGGTAAAGAGCCGAAAAAGCGAGCCCATAGGATACACGCTTCAGCCCGTTTCAGGGGGTCTTCTCGAGCAGCTTTTCAAGCTCAGCTGGGCCCTTGTCGTTGGCGGCGCGCAGGGCCTTGAGCAGGTCGCGCGGATGGCCTCCGGAGTCTTTCTGCAGGCGCGCCATGCGCGCAAGCTCGGCCTTGTAGGTTTCACTCGCAACGATGCGGGCATTGGAGGTGAGGGTGATCGAGTCGTTTCCGAAGACCTCCCGGGCAGCAATCGTTGCTGCGGCGAAGAGCTCTTTCTTTCTTGCCAGCTTGTGCTCACGGCCGGCATCGCTTCGGTAGAGGGTGTCGAGATCATTCTTCAATCTCGAGATGAGCTCGCTGTAGCGGGCCTCCTGTTGAATCGATTCGCGGTACCGGGCCAGCTCCTCGCTGCCCGCTGCATCCGGATGGCTGCTGAAGAAGAGGCGGGCACCTTCGCGGCCCATGTGGGTGGCGAAGCCCTCGTTGAGCTGGCTGCGGGAGGGAATATACAGGGTTCGATGGGTGAGCTCATGCACAAGAAGATCGACCAGCTCAGGCAGGGACAGCTCCAGCATGTTCGAGAGCACCGGGTCGCTGAACCAGCCAAGGGTGCTGTAGGCCGAGACCGGGAAGACCTCCGCATCCCAGCCGGCTTTTCTCAGCTCACGGACCTCCCGGTGGGCATCATCGGGATTAAAGTGGCCCTTGTAGGGAACACAGCCGACCAGGGGGAAGCACCACTGGTAGGGAACCAGGGCCAGCTGGTGGCAGGCGACCACCGTGTGGGTCACCGGTTTTCCTTCCGTGTCGTAGTAGGAGGTGTAGGAATCGCCCGGCTCCAGTCCCAGCTCGCTCTCTGCAAACTCGAGGATGCGTGGAATCCAGGAGGTTTTTTCGCGTTGCAGGGGGGTGAGGGAGTCCAGCAGGGCGGGGTCGCTGAGGGCAACCCTGTTGATTGAAATATCGAGCTGTCCGATCCCCTGCTTGATGAGATAGAAACCTCCACAGCCGCTCAGCAGAAAGATCACTGCGGCAAAGGTGAGCAGGAATGCGGTCAGCCGCCTGGAGAAGAAAGGCTTCGGACCGACTCTGCGGGAATCGCTTTCAGTCGATTTCCCGTGCCTGGAGATCTTCCTGGGTTTCACGACGTACCACCTCGCGGGCCTCTCCCTGCTGTACGAATACCACAGCGGGCCTGTAGAAGAAATTGTAGTTGCTCGCCATGGTGTGATTGTAGGCGCCCGTGCATTGTACGGCCAGCAGGTCGCCGGATTTCGGCGGGGCAAGAAGAGCCGAGGGGAGCAGGGTGTCGGTTTCGCAATGCCGGCCGGCCACGCGGACCTCCATGGTCGCCTCTTCAGCTGCCCGGTTAGCCAGCAGGACGGGATAGGGGGAGCCGTACATGACGGGTCTCGGGTTATCTGACAAGCCTCCGTCAACGGAGACATAGGTGCGGGTCTCGCCCTCGCCTGTGGGGACTGTCTTTACCGGGCCGAGCTCGTAGAGAGTCAGTCCGAGCTCGCCGACGATCGAGCGCCCGGGCTCAATTCCAATTCGGGGAGTGTCGAGTCCGCGCGCTGCGGCTTCTGACTGGATTCCATCGATGATGGATTCGGCAAGCTCCTGGAGGCCGGGCGGCTTGTCAGTCTCTTCATACTGGATGCCCAGGCCGCCTCCCAGGACCACCAGCTCGGGGCTCCAGTCGGTTTTTTCCCGGGTCTCCAGCAGGAAGTCCATCATCCTGGCTGCCAGCAGCTGGAAAGGTTCGATCTCGAGAATCTGGCTTCCGATGTGCGAGTGGATTCCGACCAGCTCGATCCCCGGCATGGAGAGACACTCCTCTACCGCTTCGAGGGCTGCCCCGTTCTCCACCGTGATCCCGAACTTGGTGTCGTTCCTGCCGGTGGAGATAGCATCCAGGGTGTGGGCGTCAATCCCGGGTGAGACCCGGAGAATCGAACGCTGGCGCAGGCCGCGTGCAGCTGCGAGCTCTGAGAGCCGCCGGTATTCATCTCTTGAGTCGAGCGCCACCAGGCCGACTCCCAGCTCGAGGGCCGCCTCGAGGTCTTCGTCTTTCTTGAAATTTCCGTGCAGGGTTACCTTCGCGGGCGAGACCCCGGCCGCGGCCACGAGGCGGAGCTCTCCGAGGGAGGCCACGTCGAGGTGGAGGCCGGCCTCGTCCGCAAGCCGGGCCATCGCCTTGCAGAGAAAGGCCTTGGAGGCAAAGGAGACGATCGTACCGGGTGCCTTCGCCTCGAAGGCCTCCCTGTACTCGATGCACCGCCGGCGAAGCGCATCCTCATCAACGACATAGAGTGGCGTCGAGAAATTCTCCGCCAGCTCGACGGTATCGCAGCCGCCTACCTCGAGATGCCCCCGCTCGTTGATGGTCTGTGTTCCAAATAACATATTTCTTTCCGTGCCCCTGCAGGGGCTCTTCCGCCGTGAAAAGCGAACCGCCTATTAAAATGAAGGGAGAGGTCCGAATGCAAAGGCAAACCGGCTGCTTTCAGCCTTATTCCGCGGGACGGGTCATGGATTCGGGGTCGAGGGCCTTGTCGAGATCCTCCTTGGAGACCAGCCCCTCCTCCTCGAGGAGTTTGCGGACGGTCTTGCCGGTCTGGAAGGCTTCCTTGGCGACCCTGGCGGCCTCGTCATAGCCGATCAGCGGATTGAGGGAGGTGACCATGGAGAGGCTCTCCTCGATCAGGGACCTGCAGCGCTCCTCATCGACCTCGAGTCCCTCGAGGCACTTCTCGGTAAAGACCCCTGCAACATTGGCAAGCAGGCGCATGGACTCCAGCAGGTTGCGGGCCATCAGTGGCATCATGGTGTTGAGATCGAGCTGCCCCCATTGGCCGCCAAGCTGGACGGCGAGGTCGTTGGCCTGCACCTGGGCACCGACCTGGATGACCGATTCGCAGATGACGGGGTTCACCTTGCCGGGCATGATGCTCGAGCCGGGCTGGGTTGCAGGCAGCTTCAGCTCGCCGAGCCCGCAGCGCGGCCCCATGGCCAGCAGCCGGATGTCGTTGGCGATCTTCATCATCGAAACAGCGATCGTCTTGAGTGTACCGCTGACAGCAACCAGCGCGTCCTGCGCCGCCTGGGCCTCGAAGTGATTGGGCGCCTCGGTAAACTCGATGCCGGTTTCACTGGAGAGCTCGGCAGCCACCAGCGAGCCGAAGGCGGCGCGGGTGTTGATGCCGGTGCCGACGGCTGTTCCGCCGATGGCCAGCTCCCGGAGGTGGCCGAGCGAGGCCTGGAGGTGGGAGATGCCGTGCTCGACCTGGCTGGCATGCCCGCTGAGCTCCTGGCCGAGCCGGATCGGGGTGGCATCCATCAGGTGGGTGCGGCCGATCTTCAGGATCTCCCAGAACTCTTCGGATTTTTTCTGCAGCACCTGCCTGAGCTCTTCAAGGGCGGGAATGAGGCGCAGCTGTGCGGACTCCGCCGCAGCCACGTGGATCGCGGTCGGGAACACATCGTTGGATGACTGGCCCTGGTTGACGTGATCGTTCGGGTGAACGGATTTGTCCCCGATCTCTCCGCCACGCAGCTGGATGGCGCGGTTGGCGATGACCTCGTTGGCATTCATATTGGACGAGGTGCCGGAGCCGGTCTGGTAGACATCGACCACGAAGTGCTCATCGAGCTTGTTTTCAACGACCTCCCGGGCAGCGGACTCGATGGCGCCGGCCAGCTCCTCCTCAAGGTCTCCGAGCTGGAGATTCACCCGGCAGGCTGCCAGCTTGACGAGTCCCAGTGCCCGCGTCAGCTCCGGTGCGATCGGGCGTCCGGAGACCGGGAAATTGATAACGGCGCGCTGGGTTGAGGCACCCCACAGAGCGTTGGCAGGTACCTGCATGTCGCCCATGGAGTCTTTTTCTGTTCTGTATTCGCTCATGTTTTATTCCTGTTGGTTCCGCAGCACCTGTTTATTTAAGGGATCACCGTCTGTGCTGATAACTGCCTTTTACAGAACTCTGGCAAGAAATTCAAAGGCCTGGGAAAAAGAAGGAGAAGGTTTGGTGTCCCGGCGGGGGCGCTATTCTTCTTTTTTCTTCTGCAGTTCCTCCATGAGCTTGTACTGGATCTGGGTTGAGAGCTCGCTGGACTCATGAAGCTTGGTCTCTACTTCCTTCATAAGAGCCTCGAGGCCGGCGAGGCCCTTCCAGTCCGGCTGCATGGAGCTGATGAGCAGAATGATTTTTCCTGCGGTCTCGATGCGGCCCATCTCGAGCTCAAAACGAGTCTGCAGCTCGAGCACCCTCAGGAGGCCATCCTCGATCCCTTCGAGCTCCGGTGCGATCTTGGCGACACGCTGGAACCCGAAGCGGCAGAGATAGGCTGTCTCGTGGAATTTAAATCCATCCCTGTCGGTCTCCTTGTCAGCGTAGAGCTGCTCCAGGGTGGTCAGCTTTTCACTGGTTGAGTCCAGCAGGTCGAGTGCCTGGTAGTGGGCGAGGTGTTCCTCGATGGCCTTTCGGAATTCGCTGACGGACTGGTGGCGCCGGTCCGGCTCCCGGTGGGTTGCCTTGTTGGCGATGGCCGCCAGGGCGGGGTGGATATCTTCGCTGTAGCTGTAGGGTTCTGAGGCAAGAGCCTTGTCGATCACCTCCCGGAGTTTTCCGCCCTTGTGCCGCAGCTCGAGGGTCAGGATCTCATGCAGGATGCAGCCCAGGAGGTAGACATCAGTTCGCCGGGTCAAGGCGGTTTTCGAGTTGAGCATCTCCGGAGCGGCAAAACAGAGTGTTCCGCAGAACTGGTCGACTGCCCGCTCACCATTTTCATCCAGGGCGATCGCGACTCCCCAGTCAAGCAGGTAGACCTCGCCGAAATCTCCGACCATCACATTGTCGGTTTTCAGATCCCGATGAATGACCGCCTTTTCATGAGCGTATTCCACAGCGTTGCAGACCTGCTGGAGAATCCCGAGGTGGATCTTGAGCTGGAACCGCGGCTGCTCATCCCAGAAAGAATGCGCCGAATCCTGGATCAGGGTGCGCCAGGAGTTCCCCCGGACGCGTTTCATCACGATAACCGGCTGGCCATCAGCGGTGAAGCCGAGCTGGTGAACCGGGGGGATATTCGGGTGGTCAAGGCTGGCAAGCATCCGCGCTTCGCCAATCAGGGAGGCGGCGACCTCGTCGGTGTTGCGGTCGCTGCGGGGTCTCTTCAAGGCAATCTCACGGTCGAGAGAGCGCTGGGTAGCGGCATCGACCTCGGCCATTCCCCCTGCTCCGATCGGTTCGCCGAGGGTGACCTCGAACCCGGAAGGTCCCGAGGACCTGCTGGCATGAAGCTGGATGGTCTCCTGTGCGTCCCCGGTTTCCGGGCCTGGTGGGGCGGGAGCCTGCCCGGTGGTAGATTCCTCCCGGATGGTTTCGCGCGGGTCGTTTTCAAAAGAACACTCGACCGTCTCGTCAAAGTAAATATCCGAGCTGTCGTTGAGATCTGGATTCGAGGGTTCTTTGCCGCTCATTGTCAGCCTGCAGACCTGTCGAGAAATTCCCCCGAGGTCAGCACCTCTGCATAGAGAGGAAATACATTCTCGCAGTAAAAGTCCTGCTCGTAGGGGGTTCGAGATGCTGTACAGTCCGACAGGACTGAGACCCGGTATCCTCTTTCGTGCGCAGCCCGCCCGGTGGAGTCGATGCAGATGGAGGTGACAGCTCCACTGAGA
>CAZTRG010000223.1:0-3740 GCA_964615885.1 uncultured Planctomycetia bacterium
GTGAGAATAACACTGCTTCGGGGCGTGAGCAGCACGTCCCCTAAGCAACCAGAACCCCGCGGCCTGCCGGACCCTGCTGTCCAGGCAGGCCGCGGGGTCTTGCTTCCCGTCTCCCAGTCCATCCGTATACCGTATACCTTACCCCGCACAACGCGGTGTAAAGCGGTGAAAGACTTGCAAGAGTGGGTTGATGAGCCTAGGTTGTGGCGTAAGGACTTATGACCGCGACGCCACTTGAGGCAGCCTGCTGAAAATCCAGGTGTCCCCAGTTCAAATCTGGGTCCGCGCACCATTTCTTCGCCCTCCTGGGCTATTGGCGGTGAAGGCGAACGTATACACGCGCAGCTTCCAAGCTCTGCTTGCCTCCGGCGGCGGTTATGGCATAGGCTTCCGGTAGCTCTTTTCATTCATTGCCCGGGGTGCTGCCATGGAACTTCGGCTTTACTTTGAGGATTACGAGACCGGGGAGACCTCGGAGAAGATCATTCCTTCTCCGGATGGGGAGGCTCTCAGGCAGGCACTCGAGGAGGTCTTCGGGGAGCCGGAGCAGTACGCAGTGGCGGTTCTCGCTCATTCCAACGAGCTTGATTTCGTCCAGTTTCATTTGCTGGTTCCCTTGGCTGAGTTCTACCCGGCTGCCGTCGGCGACATCGATGAGATGGTCGAGTCGCTCAAGATCGACCCGGAGACCGTCTACGACTACCTCTATAAAGAAGAGGCTGCCTCGGCGGGTCTCTGCCACGTTGAATATTGCGAGGCGCATTGGGGCGGCCGGCATTCGCTCTTTTTTTCCGAGAAGCTGCGTATCGATGTGGTGCTGGAGATCTTCCAGCGCTACCTCTGTGGCGATGAGGGCTGGAAGAAAGAGAGCGAGTGGAAGAAGCTCGTCAAGTCGGGGCCTGATACCTCCAAAGACTTCCGTGACAAGCTGGGGTCGCTGGCGATGGCGGTCATTTTTCTTACAGTCGGCAGCCAGTTTACATTCCTGACGGGAGATTCAGGCTTCGGCAGCTGGCTGATGGGGGGGATGTGTATTTTCTTCGGGGCGCTCTTTGCCTGGAACACCTTCCGCGACATTGGTTTTAAGGCCGGTAAGCCCTGGGCGAAGGAGGCCGATGCCCGCTGGGATTCCTACGATGAGGGGGTTCCCAGGCCTGTTGCAGAGAAGGAGAAACTCGGGAAGCCGGCTCCGAAAAAGAAACCCGGCAAGCCAGCGAAGTCCCTCGCTGAATCAGCCGAGAGCGGCTGCGGCTATCTCTACATCGGGGGCGCTATCTTTTTCATTATCTTCGGGATCCTGTCGGGGACCTGCCGCAACAAGTTCAACCGCAAGGCGGGGAAGGACCCTGCCGGGCAGCAGGTGGAAGAGAAGGCTGTTGAAGAGAGCGGCTTGAAGAGGCCCGGGCCCCGGAAGCCACCTCGCTAGGCTCCGCGTGGAATTTTGGTGCGCTGCCGGGATTTCATCCTTAATCTTGAGATAGTCATAAAGAGAGGGGCAGGGGCGCCCCTCCAAAGGCAGCGGGCCTGTTGCCGAATTGTTTTTTGCGGATGGGTATATTTGTGGGGCCAGCTAACTGGCCAGGGGAATCTTACTTCACCGGGCTTCGTGACCGTGGTGCAAGCCGGTTTGTGCTGCACCAGGGACCATGAAACCCTGTTGGCTTCAGTGCGGGACGGGGCAACCCGCCACAACCTTGAAGGAGGAACGTATGGTTCGTCTGTTTGCTGCGGTTTCAGGCTTGAGTGTGTGCCTGGTTGCTGTCCTGGGCACTTCGCCGGTGGCTTTCGGGGGAGTTGGAGGGCAGATCATCAACGGCGACAGCAATGGGGATATTGATCGCGACATCAGCGACCCAGGCTGTTACCCGGTCTGGCTCCTGCAGCGAGGTTCGGACCCGGTGAACATTCTCAGCCAGAAAAACCTGGCTGCACGGGTGGCGGAGCTGGAGGGCCTGCTGTCTGTGGCGAATGCTTCGCTCGATACAGCCACGGCGGACAACGCCTCGATGGCGGCTGATCTCGTCACGGTGAGGGCCGAGCTTGAGGCTGCCGATACGGCCCTCGCCAAGTGCCTTGCCGGAAGGGACCCCGTTCCTGTTCCAGGGCCGGAGGTTGAAAACTGACAGAACGCGCATGGGCCTGGAGCTGGATCCAGGCGGAGCCCCCGGTTTGTTGCCGGGGGCTTTTTTGATGGAGGGAACACTAGTCCTTGCCTATCCCTGTGCCGCGTCATACCATCCTCGCGGGTTTGAGGTGTGGCGGTCTTCGTGGCCGTTTATTAACCAGGCAGGTGAAAGTGTGATGACTCCGATGCGTGCATTATCAAGAGCAGGTGGGTTCCCGGTTTTGAGCCGGCTGGCGATGGCGGCGGTGGTCCTGGCTTGCCTGGGGAGGGCTGATGCGCAGGAGCTTCCGGCTGCCCTGGGGCTGGCGTCTGGCTATGGCGGCAGCTTGAGTGAACCCTCCCTGCCCGGCCCGGCCGGGATCCTGCTCCAGGAATCGGAATCTCCCAGGGAGGATCCCCGCTTCCAGGGCACTCTCTTTAAGTGGAAATCGGAGGGCGGGAACCCCGGTGGTCCTCAGCTTAAGAATCCACTGGTTACCGACAGACCCGATTTTACCGAGTCATCGGTAGGGGTTGGCTGGGGGGTGAGGCAGGTTGAGTTTGGTTACACCTTTACCTCGAGCTCTTCCGGCGGGGTGAGGGTCCGCACCCAGACCGCCGGCGAGCAGCTCCTTCGTGCCGGAGTGCATGCCGACTGGCTGGAGTTCCGGCTCGGAATGGTCCCCGGCTTCCTGAGTGACAGCATCGATGGCTTTGACCTGAGCCTGCCCCTGGTCTTTGAACAGACCAGGACGAATGGGGCTGCGAGCTCTACCGCCGGGTTCCCCGATCTCTATACGGGTTTCAAGGTGGCTCTCTTTCCCCAGGAGGGCAACCTGCCCGAGGTGGCGGTGATTCCACAGCTGAATATCCCCACCGGTACGGCTTCTTTTTCTTCCGACAAGCTGGAGCCGGGTATCAACCTGGTCTATGGCTGGGAGCTCGATGAGACCTATTCCACCGCCGGCTCGACGCAGGTGAACCGGCGATACGATGAGGGCGGGACGGGATATGCCGAGTTTGCCCAGTCCTGGACGATCGCCCGCAGCCTCAGTGAACGCCTGGGAGCCTATGCGGAGTGGTATGCTTTCTTTCCGGAGGGCAGCGACACCGCCGGTTCCGAGCAGTACCTCAATGGAGGGCTCGCCTGGGCCCTGACCGATGATTTCCAGTTTGATGTTCGCATCGGCTTCGGCCTCAACGATGAATCGGACGATTTCTTTGTGGGTACCGGGTTCTCGGTTCGTTTCCAGTAAATCCGCATTGCTTCCCCCGCTGCGATGGGCCGCCCGGCACAAGCTGAAGGAGATCCCGGGCTTGCCGGGCAGGGCTCTACAGGGTCCTGTAATTGCGTGAGCGGAGGCAAGATGCCCGGTTGGGGGCAGGTTTAAGGTCAACCGCAGGGCAAAGTGGCCCGGGCCGCTTCAACTTCGGTTTGCGCCCCTGCGGCCCTCGGTTTATCATGGCCCGGGTACAGGTGGCTATTCGGCCGCCGGATGGTTAGATTGCAGCAGGCTGTTGTTTTTTACCCGCAGCAGGCTCTGCAAGGTGAAGAGAAATATTTCCCTGCAAGACCGAGGTAAGGAAGAAACCCCATGAGAATCTCTCGAAGAAAGTTCCTGAAGGCCAAGGGAGC
>CAZTRG010000224.1:0-47276 GCA_964615885.1 uncultured Planctomycetia bacterium
CCGGGCTTCACGCCCGGCCAGGGGGGCGCCGGACTCCGCTGTCATGGAGGGGCGCCACATGGCCGCTGCGATGAATGACCTCAGGCTGTCTTCCTTGGATGTTTTGTACCGCAGGGAGGGAACCTTTTCCCTGCCGTTGAACCACCCGCTGTAGACGCGGGAGGTTTCAAGGATCTCCATGTTGATCTCTGTGGGAACCAGGAAGAGCAGCTCGGCGCGGGCGCCGCTGAAATCAACCGAGGTGAAAATGCCCCGCTTACCGGGGAAGGCGTCTCCGTCAACAGCCTCTCTCTGGATCGTGATGAGGGCCCCGGGCTCTTTCCAGCACAGGGCCAGCGCTCCGCCGAGGCGGTTGAGGCCGAGGACCGGAAGGGAGTACCTGCTTTCAGGGGCAAGCCCGGCGGAGGCCTGGAAGTCCTCAAGTTTCAATTCAAGGGGGGCCGGGTTTGCCGCACGGTAGAGCTCGCCGACTCCACGCGGCACAAGAACTTCGCCTGCATCGGAGTCGCTCACCCAGAGTGCCCGCTCAAGGAGGCGAATTCCCGCAACCTGCTTCCGGCTCTCTTCGGGAATGTCAAAGACCAGCGAGAGGATGTTCCTGCCCTTGATGTTTCTCCATTCGATCCAGACGGCCGGGATCTTGCCCATGCTCGAGGCGGCCCGGAACCTGATTCGCTCGGAGTTGGCGGTCAGGTCCTCGACCTTGTCCACAGGCACCAGGCTGCCGTCACTCAAGCGCAGGGAGCAGAAGCCCTTGCGGCCCCAGGAGGAGTAGTACTCGATGTTCGAACGGCGCAGGCTCAGCACGAAGCTCGAGTTGTGCCGGTCCATGTGAAGGCGGAAAGAGGAACCATCAAGCTCCAGCGGCTCGAAGACCCAGCTGGAGAGCGCCTGGCGGCGTTTCTGGAGCTCTGCATCGACAGGTTTTTCCTCAGCTTCCTGCCCATGCCCGCCGCCTGCCATAGCGAGGCAGAGGACCGGTATCATCAGCATTCGCAGCACGGCTGATATCTTTACCGGGGTGCGGGAGCCGGGGTGGATCATCATCATGGTTTCTCTTCCGTCATTTGTCCCGGATGGTACACCCGTTTACTGTTTTTCTCGATCTCTTCACGGGTAAACAGGGCGGGCTTGAACTTCTTTTGCGCGTAGAGCTTTGCCTGGTCGAAGTGATGCGCAGAGGCCGGGTCAGCGTTTTGTCCAAAGACCAGGATGGACCGTGCCCGGGTACGGGGGCCAAAGCTGACCGTGCTGACATAGGAGTGCCCGGCTACGCCGTAGCGTTTTTTCTGCCCCTCCTGGCGCCGGGCATAGAAGTTGAATACCATCCCGAGCCAGCCAGGGCCGCCCGCCACAGGGAGGCTGGGCTCAGTGTCGCTGAATTTCCTGTCGCTGCCGGGAGGGATTCTCTGCAGACGGTTGATCTCACCCCAGGGTACGTGCCAGGTGCCGAAATACCAGCGGAGCCCGGTGACGGCTTTTTGCAGGTTTCGCAGGGCTCCTCGAGGATCTTTGCGGGGGTCGAGCTTGAATTGACCGAGCTCGGCCCAGATCGCGAACAAGGTCATGGTGCTTGAGTCAACCCTGGCTACCCGGTCCCATTTTTTCAATTCGGCCACCGGAGCCTCCAGCCGTTTCGCCAGTCTCTTGTCACTGCGGCGAATTCTTTCCCAGGCTCGAACGATTCCCGGAATCGTCTCCTCGGCAAGGAGCACGGTCGTGTCGAAGGCGGCCTCGCAGAGGGAGTCCAGGGAGAATTTACCAGGCCCCGAGAGAAGCCGTCTCGATATCTTTCCCCGGAGGTTGTCTTCCTCTGTCACCATGTAGGGGGGGAATTCTTCCGGGCGCGGGTTGGTGGCGTTGGTGGTTTTAAAGGGTGTCTGGTTACAGTTCTGGAGGAAACCTCCGGGTGGGTTGAGCAGCTGGGGGAGCTCATCGATGGAATGGTATCCCTTCCACTCGGTGCGGGGGTCGCTGCCGTCGACCGGCTGGCTCCAGTTGAACTCCTCTGCCCTGCGGGGGACTGCGGCATTGTAGAGGTAGAATATGTTTCCTTCCCGGTCTGCGTACATCACGTTGAACATTGGGATCGCCAGGCGGGAGACGGCCTTCCTGAATTCGGCCATAGAGCTTGACCGGGCCATTGCGTACCACTGGGCAATCTGGCCACCCTCTTCAAAACGCGCCAGGCGGAGGGTGGCGGGTTTTCCACTTCGAGTTCCGATGACAGGGCCATGATGTGTTTTGCGAAACACGAAGCGCCGTTTTTCGAGGCCCCCCGGGGTCTGGACCCCCAGCTCTTCACTCCACTCCACCGCCTTGCGGTAGGTGTCGCCCCAGCGGTACTCCAGGGGCTTTCCCGGACTGTCGAAGGTCTCAATATAGAGATCGGCAATGTCCGGGTAGTTCACCGTATGGCTCCAGCCGAGCTTCTCGTTGTGTCCGAGAGTCGGTACCAGCGAGCCGAAAAAGGAGGCGCCGGAGATATTCAGGCCCTCCTCGCTGTGCAGATGGGCCTCGTAGAACTGTCCGGCGCCGAAAAAGGGCTGGTGGGGATTGATGAAGAGCATTGCGTGGCCCGTGGCGCTTCTTGAGGGCGCCAGTGCCCACATATTTGAGCCCTGGCTGTTTTCGGGAGGAAGCTCCTTCAGGGCCCCTTGTGCATCCCGCCCCCGTACGCCGGCCTTTCTCAGCACGAACTGCACATAGAGTCCGTAGCGGCAGAAGGCGAATACGTGCCAGGGCTCGAAGCGTTTCAGCAGCCTGGGTTTGACGCCGGGGTTTTTCGCAAGGAAGTAGTTGAGTCCCCCGGCAAAGGCATCACAGAGCTCGCGAAGGGCGGGGGAGGAGCGCTCGTATTCCTCGATGGAGAGCCTCCTGATTTCCAGTGCCCGCACGAGGATGTCAGCCGGGAGGGACTTTTCCCCATGCACCTCGGCTCCTCTTCCTGTGGCCAGGATGAAGTTTTCCTCCAGCTGCCAGAAATTATCCTCAGCCTGTGCATAGAGATGCCCGAAGACAACACTGGAGTCAGTTGGCCCGAAGATATGCGGTACCCCCCAGGCATCGCGGTAGATGGTGACTGAGCGCGCAACCTGGTCCCACCTCGAGGAGCTCTCCTGCTGTGCAGACAGCATCGGCCCGGGGAGGATTCCGGCCAGCAGGAGGATTGCCGCCAGGAGCATCCGGCGGTCTTCTGAAACCGGGCAGCGGGCTGCCTCTCTTTCCGGTATCAAGGTCATTCAGGAACCTGCAGCCTCACGAAGAGTGCTGAGCGCTGTTCGTGCGACGGTCATGGGATCCGGTTTGTAGTCAAAGGGCTCTGTGGATACCCAGCCTTCGTAGCCGCTCTCCTTGAGGGCGGAGAGAATCGGTTCGAACTCAACCTCGCCCATCCCGGGGCCCTTGCCGTCGGGCTGGTTGGCATGGAAGTGGCCGGCCTCTTTTCCATGCTGCAGGATGGTTCCCTCGATTCCGGCAGGCATCGAGGACATGGCCTTGCAGTCGAGCATGTAGCCAATGCCGGGGGAGTCGATGGCATCGCGCAGCTCGAGGGCCTCCTCGATGGTCTGGATGAAGTTCGTCTCCATTGGACTGAGGGCCTCCAGCAGCAGCTGGACACCGAGGTCTTCGCAGGTCCTGCCGACCTCCCGAAGCACTTCGGCAGCCCGCTCGAATGCCGTGCTCCGGTCATCGCCCTCAGCGAGATTCCTCTGCTTGGGGGAGCCGAAGATCATGACCTTCCCTCCGAGATCACTGCAGAATTGGGCCAGGGCCTTGAGGTAGGCGGAGGTCTGCTCACGGACCGAAGAGTCCCCGGTGGTTAAATGCAGGCCTGGTGGCGAGACCAGGAGCCAGTGCAGGCCAACGATTTCAAGCCCCGCATCAGCAGCCTGCTGCCGCAGCTGTGCGCGCTCATCGGAGCTCACGTCTTCAACCGATTCACCGGCGTTGAAGGGGGCGATCTCGATGCCATCGAAGCCGGCCTCGGCGATCGAGGAGATGGTCTCATCCAGGGGTGAACTGAAAACTTCACTGCAGAGTGCGTATTTGAAGGCCATATCTGTGGGAAACTCCGTAAACTTGCCGGGGTACTCAGGGCAGCAACAGCTTCGTTCCTGCGCCAGAAGAGCTTTAGCGGGTATTGTAGGGCTCTGCAGGGTAAAGGGGAATGGAGAAGGGCTAAACCCGCTTCTATACTGCTTCTTTCCCGTCATTGTTCATTGGATTTGTTTCAAAATGACTTCCGACTCTTCATCTGCGGAAGATGTCTCCGGCCAGCCCGACCTTGACCCGGATGCGCCCACCCAGCCGCTTTCTTACCACAGCAGCCTGGGCCAGCAGGCGATGCCTGCAGCCGTCGAGGTTCCTGCCGATGAGATGAACTGGAATGCCCGCTACCGGCTCCTGAGAAAGCTGGGTAGTGGAGCGCAGGGAGTTGTTTACCTTGCCCTGCGGGAGGGCGTCGATGGTTATTCAACAAGAGTGGCCCTCAAGCTGTATTCCCGTGACCAGTCGGTTTCGGAGTCTGCACATGTCACCGAGATGCAGCGCATTGCACACCAGGGTCAGAAGATCAGTGAGATCCAGCATGACAACATTGTCAATATCCGTGATTTTGTTGCTCTCGGAGATACCCGGGTCATGGTTATGGAGTGGGTCGATGGGCTTGATCTGCGGCAGCTCCTCAGCCTCAAGCTCTACACGGAGTCGCGCGAGCGGATCTCAACTGAAGACTGGGATCGCCTGAATGACCTGCTGGTCAGGCCTGGTGAGGATCATTGCATCCTGAGGCCCGCGGCGGCCGTAGATATTCTGCGCGGCTGTCTTGCCGGCCTGTCCTCCCTGCACCACCACGAGATCATCCACAGTGACCTGAAGCCTGCCAACATC
Organism: uncultured Planctomycetia bacterium; assembly: GCA_964615885.1. Classification (GTDB taxonomy): domain Bacteria; phylum Planctomycetota; class UBA8108; order UBA8108; family UBA8108; genus UBA8108. Next base: position 4,894 of record CAZTRG010000224.1, read on the forward strand.
ATGATCAAGCGTACAGGCACCAAGAAGCTGATCGATATGGACTCCTCCTGTGACCGCCAGGTGAACCTCCAGGCCGAGGTGCGTGGCACACCCTACTACATGGCCCCGGAGCTCATCCGGGACAAGGAGGTGCGGTACCGGTCGGATATCGCCAGCCTCGGTTATGTGTTGATCGAGATGTTGACCGGCCGGCTGCTGTTTAAGGACTGCAAAACTCTCGACCAGCTCCTGGAAAAAAAACTGCGCCTGCCGGCTGAACTGCCGGACATGGCAAAGAAGGTTCCCCGGTATGAGAATCTCGACCTGCGCCTCGACCTTCTCCGGCTCTGTACCAAGATGATCGCGATTGATCCCGAGGAACGTTTTCCCGATGCCGAGGCCGCAGATATCAGCCATCGCGGAGCCGCAAGCTTCCACCGCCAGCTGGTCAAGCACGACCTGTCGGCCGAATACTCAAGAGATCTCGGCTGGTGGATCGACCTGGTCCATCCCTTCAAGGAAGAGTAGTTTTCTCAAAAACGGTTCAGGGCTGGCTCTCAGGGCTATAGAATAGAGGGCACAACTTTCCGGGGGCGCCGGAATGTTCGTGGCTGCGAGGGCGCTTTTCCTCCAGCAAGTCGAATCAACTCTTTTTAGGAGCTTGTAATGCCCTTTCCTTCCTTCCTGCGGGTCTTTGTTTTCCTGGTGGGATTTTGCGCCCTCGGGTCTGTTGAGGCGCGCGGTTTCCGGGTCGGGCAGATTCCCAACGGTTTCGAGATAGGGTGTACCACCTGCCATGAGCGCTTTGGCGGCGGGCCGCGCACCCCCTTCGGAAGGGATGTTAACAGGAACCTGGTCAACGGCGATGTGGATTGGCAGGCTATCTGCGATCTCGACTCTGATGGCGACGGGTTTACCAATGGCGAAGAGCTGGGAGATCCCGATTGCAACTGGTCTGAAGGTGACCCGGCTCCGTCCGATGATTTCCCGAGCAACCCGGGCGAGGCGGATTCATTTCCCGCTGCCGATGTCGCCGTTACCATCGAGGGGCCGGAGTCTGCGCAGGCAGGGGAGGGCATCGCCTATACCGTGGCGGCTTTCAACCTGGGCTCGAGAAACGCCTCAGAGGTGAGAATCGACCTGCTGCTTCCGGAAGGAATGACAGGAGAGATTCCCGGGGATGAGTGTGGAGTGAACCCGGAAGGAGTTTCCTGCTTCCTGATCGATGACCTGCGCCCGAATTTCGGTTCGAATCTCTTTTTCGCGGTCCGGGTCCGCCCCGGGGCCCCTGCGGGAACCTATATTGTCCAGGCGAGGGTGAGAACCTCGAGTCCCGAGACCGATGATGGAAACAACCTCGTGAGCATCGAGACGGAGGTGGCAGGTGCAGCCAGGCCCTCCTTCAAGCGGGGTGATGCTAACGATGATGGTGACCTCGGAATCTCCGACAGCCTGAGATTGTTCAATGGTCTCTTTCTTGGCGGCGAGATGCCCGGTTGCCGGGAGGCCGGTGATTCGAATAATGACGGGTCTGTTGATATAACCGACGGGATTTTCATCCTGCAGTATCTTTTTATTGGCGGCCAGGCACCGCCTGCGCCCGGAGCTGTAAACTGTGGAACCGATCCCGATCCTGAGGGGAGTCCGGCCGATGATGGTTGTGAGCTCTACACCAGCTGCGATTGATCCTCATGGTTGCCCGCTTAGCTCGAAGCCACATGGGAAAATCAGGTGACCCTGCCGGAAAACTACTCCATACTTGGGGTTCAGGGAGGGATTGAGATGTTGCGAGGTACCTGCTGGAGGTGGGTCGGCCGTATCGTTTGTATTTCCTGCCTGCTGCTGGTATGCGTGGCATCCTGGCAGCGGGAGAGAGTATGGGCCCAGGAATACGCACGGCCGGTACGCGTCGGTACAATTAGTGATGCGAGGGTCGATGAGATCTCCGGGATGGTTCCCATCTCGGGGCATCCGGATCATTTCTGGATCCACAACGATTCCAAGGATACCGCCCGGCTCTTTGCAGTCAGGAAGGATGGGGGGCTTGTAGCCGAGGTTTCGCTGCCCGGCGCCAGCAACACCGATTACGAGGACATCGCTACAGGGCCGGGTTCTGATCCTGGCCGCAGCTATCTCTTTATTGCTGACACGGGGAACAACGCACTCAATCGCACCGAGCTGGTGATCTGGCGCCTTCCTGAGCCCCAGCTGGTTTCCACCAACCTGGGGCAGAGACTGGTTGCGGAGAGATCCGAGCCCATTCGCTTTCGCTACCCGACAGGGACCTTTAACAACGAGGCCCTGATCGTTCACCCGCTCACCGGGGTGATGTATATCATCACCAAGGAGTCGGGCCCTGCTGTTGTCTACCGTTTTCCCAGCAGCGTTCCGGGCGGGGGAGTCCAGACTCTCGTGAGGATCAGGAGCATGAACCTGGGTGGCCTGGTAACGGCGGCCGATCTCAGCGAAGACGGCCGGCGAATGCTGATCCGGACCTTCCCCGCGGTCCAGGAGTATCGTCTACCTGAAGGCGCTCCGTTTGAATCGATCTTCTCCCAGCCGCGGATCATCCTCCCCAACGCAGGTGCTGCCGAGCCCAAGAGCGAGTCGATCTGTTTTGATCATGAGGACCGGGACTTTTTTACCAGCAATGAGGGAAACCCGGCCCCGATCCACCAGACCAGCCTCCTTGAGCAGCAGCCCTTCTGCGTGGCAGAAGAACAAGCCGTCGCGCGGCGCCTTTTTACGCGCGGCGATCTTGTTGAGGGTCCTCCCGGCAGCGTTGCCAAGGTGAATTTGAACGATGTGCTCTTCCTGCTGCGAGGGCTTCGTGACGAGGAGGTTTTTTCCTGTCCCGATGCGGCTGATTTCGATGACAACGGGATTCTCGACCCCTGGGATTTCAACCGTATGGGGGAAGCTATCCTTGAAGGGACAGTGCCGCCGGCCCCTTATCGCCGCCCCAGCTGGGATCCCACCTTCGATAAGTTGCCCTGCGACCTGCCGGGTGCTTCGATCCTGGTTCCGGCCGCCTCGCCCTGGAAATACTGGTATTCCGAGGACGCTCCGGGAGAAAGCTGGCACCGCGCCACCTTCGATGCAGGGGCGTGGGCTGAGGGGCCTGCCGGGATCGGCTTCGGCTCAACGACCCTCGCCACACCGCTGGAGATGCTTGCGGTGCACAGGAGGATTTTCTATGCCCGCCACACCTTTGATATTGCCGACCCGGCGGCAGACAGGGCCCTGTTGCTGAGGATTGATTACAACGATGGTTTTATCGCCTACATCAACGGCATCGAGGTGGCCCGCCGGGGGCTGGGAGATCCGGGCTACGTGGTGCCTTCCTCCTCCTATGCCAGGTATCACCGGGGCGGCCTGCCTGAAGATGTATTTCTCTGCCGGTAATCGCTGGTTGAAGGGTAGTATATCCTGTGGCTCGATATCTACAACCGCTCTCGCCTGGACAGGTCCCTGTTTTTTTATGCCGAGCTCTTGGAGGGGGTTGTCGGAGAGGTTGAGGCGCCCCTGGTTGAGAGCATCGATGCCCGGGCCACGGGCTGGCTTGACCTGCAGCCGCGGCCTGTTCTCGAAGGAGAAGGGGTCCTGGATATTTATTGCCGCAGCGAAGTGCCGGTGAGCGCGGGGAGTATTTCGCTGAGCTACGAAACCGGGCAGTTTGCCTTCAGTGACCCGGTATTTCCGGGGGAGGGCGAGGTTGACTGGCAGCGGGTTTTTATCGATGAGGCGGCCGGGACCATATCCTGTGTGTTCATCTGTGACACCGATGGGCGGGAGCAGCTGGAATTGCCGCCTTCGGAGGATCTGGCACTCGCCAGCCTGAGCTACAGGGTACGTAGCGTGCTCCCGGTAAGGGCTGCGATTCGGTTTCAGGACCGTGAAGGTGCGATGCCGCTTGAAAACCGTTTGCTGGGGTCCGGGGGTGGGGTGCTCCGGCTGGAGACCACGGACCTGGAGCTTGATATTACCGACACCCGCGAGCCGGTTATCGTTACCTACGTCACCAACAGGGGTGGGCCGGGGCGCATCTTCTATTTCATAGGCCGCCATGTTTCCGATGGTATCAACTCGGTACGGGTCTGCGGCCGTGAGGCGGAGTTCGAATTGCTCAACGATGGCCAGACCGTCGAGGTGGTCGCTCCGGCCTGTGAAACAGAGGGGCCGGCGAGTGTTGAGGTCTGTACCGAGGATGGCTGCGCCTTTGATGAGGACGGCTTCTTTTACACCGAGGCGAGTCCGCTGTGGGTTCGCGGTGATTCCAATGGCGATGGGGTCCTCGACATCTCCGACCCGATCCGCCTGCTGGGCCGTCTCTTTCTCGGAGAGCCGACAGCGGAGACCTGTCCCCTGGCGGTGGATGTCAACGCTGACGGTGCGCTCGACATATCGGACCCCATCGTATTGCTGGGCTTCCTCTTTATGGGGAACATGGACATTCCCCCTCCCAATCCCGGCTCTGAGCAGCTCTGCCCTTGAGGGACTCCCTGGTTCTGCGGGCGGCTCAGCTAAGGGCACCTGTGATGAGGAAGGTGGCAAGCCCGATGAGGCCACCGAAGACATTACCCCAGACCACCAGCCAGCCGAGGTGCCTGCGGATCACATCTTCGATGATGTGTTTGACCTGCTCAGGGCCGAGGCTCTCCAGGCGTTTTTCAAGAAGGCGGTCTACCTCGCTGCGGATATCGGAGACCAGGCGCTCTTCGTCGAGCTGGACGCCAAGCTCTGATGGGTTGGCAGAGAAGTTCTCTGCTCTTTCGAGAACCTTTTCCTTCAATGAGCCGGTGAAGGACTCGACAAAGGCTCCGATGATTCCCTGCACCGTGTCCTTACCCACCAGGCTCAGGAGTCCTCCCAGGGCAGAGCTCTCGAAGATCTTGTCGACCTGCTTATCGAGTAATGGATCAAGAATCTCAGGACTTGTCAGCTTGTCCCATTGAGATTCAACGAAGGCAACTGCCGGGTTGCTGTCTCCAGGTCCCTGGAGGTAGCTGAGGAGATCGATATTCTCTGATTTTTCCCGCAGGAACTCGCGCAGGTTCTCCTCGGTAAAAAACTCATCCAGGATGAGGCGTTTAATCTCTTCACGGATTTCTGCAAATCGATGCTGGATCACCCCGGAGCCGACGAGCCCGGGGATCCGGTCAAAGAGCATCTTGACGGCGAGAGCATTGGTGATGCCGCCGCTGAAGGCGAAGAGTCCGATGGTCAGCACCAGCTCCTGGAATGCTCCTCCGGTATCGGCAGCGGCCAGGGCGATTCCCAGCGCCAGCAGCGTTCCGGAGATTATGTTTGAGACGGTGCCTTTGTTCATCATCTGGGTTCACAGTGTATCAGAGCGTCTGCCTGCTGCAATAAGGCCGGGTCTCTGCCCGCTCCTTCTTCCTCGCATGGGCAGGCCCGAGCGGGTAAATTCTCCGGCATTGCCCGGAGGACTGAATTGCTCATCCGCTAGCCCATTTCCCAGGAAGGCTGAGATGCTTCATTATCACAAGTTCTGTTCGGAGGTTCCTGCCCCGGCTCCTGCCCGGCAAACCTACCTGAAAAGGCAGCCCGGCAAGGGCTGGCCCGAGGAGTGCCCGCCGATGCGGGGAGCCAACGCCTTCGGGTGGGATCTTCTCTGCCCTACCGACCTCGAGTTCTCCCGCAGGGATGAGAAGTGGCAGCTGGACACGCCCCTGAGCCTCGAGAGCGACTGGAAATATACCGCGGAGGAAGGGGCCGAGGGGGTGGCCCTCAGCCAGGCGAACGCCTGGTTCTGGGACCAGGACCAGATGTTGCCGCATGTGATTACACCGGAGGTCTATCCGGAGATAGAAAACCAGGTCAAGGTATCCACCTTTCTCTTTATGCGTACCGAGAGCAATGAACAGCTCTATTTCTGTGACATTCCCAATCTCTCCCGGCCCTTCAGGGTTCTGAGTGCCCTGGTGGACACCGACTGGTACCCGGCTTCCTATCCCTGGCATTGTGTTCTTGAGCTCGATCCTGCCCTGGAGCGGATCCAGATCTCCAGGGGAGATCCTCTCTGCCGGGTTTTTACGGTCCGGCGCGAGCACTACAGTGCCCTGGAGATGTCAGAGGAGGACTTCGATACCTATTTCGACCGCAGCCAGCAGTGGCTCCTCAAACACGGCAGAACAGGCGATGCGGAGTCGCTCGATATTACTCGTACCTATGTCAAGCAGCAGCAGCTGGCAGACTTTACCGTTCACCCCAGGGCAGAGGCCCCTTGAAGGCCGGTAACACCCAGGGAGCTTCTATGGGGTTGATTATTTCAGCCTAAGTCTATATGGTAGGGGGGTTTCGCCCCTCAAGACGGTCTCGTGGGGCGGCAGATCTACGGTTAACAACAGTAACTTATTATTTAGGCAGGGAGATCAATGGCTGATCAGGATCACGGGCTTACATTCGATCCGGAATACACAAATTTACGCCCCTCGAGGCTTTATGAGATAGGCACTTCCGTGGAAGGTGCCAAGATCAGTTCTACAGGGGCCCTGGCAGCCAATTCAGGCGTCAAGACCGGCCGCTCTCCCAAGGACAAGCGTGTTGTCAGAAATCCTGCAACTGAAGGCGATGTCTGGTGGGGCTCTGTCAATGTCGAGCTCTCGGAGGAAAGTTTTGAGAAGAACCGCGCCGCAGGCCTGGAATTTCTCAAAGCCCAGCCCCGCCTCTACGTTGTAGATGGATTTGCCGGGTGGGATCCCAAGTACCGCCTCAAGGTGCGGATTATCTGCTCACAGGCCTATCACGCTCTCTTTATGTACAACATGCTGATCCGGCCCAGCGATGAAGAACTCGCAGATTTCGGCGAGCCTGATTTTACGGTCTTTAACGCCGGCAGCCTGGAGGCCGATACCTCGGTAGAAGGCGTCGATACCGCCACCAATGTTGCTCTCAGCTTCGAGCGCAATGAGATGGTGATTCTTGGTACCGAGTATGCAGGTGAAATGAAGAAGGGTGTCTTCACCCTGATGAACTACCTGATGCCCAGGGATGGGGTCCTCTCGATGCACTGCAGCGCCAACGAGGGAGACGCCGGCGATGTGTCGCTCTTTTTCGGCCTCTCCGGAACCGGGAAGACAACGCTCTCCGCTGATCCTGGCCGCAAGCTGATCGGCGATGATGAGCACTGCTGGTCGCAGGACGGTGTCTTTAATATCGAGGGTGGCTGCTACGCCAAGTGTATCGACCTGACGCCCGAAAGTGAGCCTGAGATCTACCAGTCGATTCGTTTCGGGTCTATCCTCGAGAATGTCATTTTCGATGAGCGCAACCGGGAGGTCGACTATACCGACACCTCGCTGACCCAGAACACGCGCTGTTCCTACCCGATCGAGTTTATTCCGAACGCCAAGGTGCCCTGCGTTGGCAGCCACCCCAAGAACGTGGTGTTGTTGACCTGTGATGCATTCGGGATCCTGCCCCCGGTCAGTAAGCTCACCCCGGCCCAGGCCATGTATCATTTCATCAGCGGCTATACCGCCAAGGTGGCTGGTACAGAGATGGGTGTGACGGAACCGGAGGCAGCCTTCTCAGCCTGTTTCGGAGCCGCCTTCCTCGTCTGGCATCCCACCAAGTATGCGGAGATGCTTGCTGAGAAAATTCGCGAGTTCGGCTCGAACGTCTGGCTTGTCAACACGGGCTGGACCGGCGGACCTCATGGTGTCGGATCCAGGATCGATCTTCCCTATACCAGGGCGATCATCGATGCGATCCACAGTGGCGCTCTCAACGATGCTGCCTGCCAGGAAGATGAGACCTTCGGGTTCGCGGTACCCACGGAATGCCCCGGCGTGCCGTCGGAGATCCTGGTTCCTTCCAATACCTGGGAGGACAAGGCGGCCTATGCCGAGGGAGCTGTGAAGCTGGCTGAGATGTTCCGGGAGAACTTCAAGACCTACGCCGATGGCGCCACCGAGGAAATCCTCGCGGCCGGCCCGCGTGGTTGAGGATTGTTCTTAACCGACTGAGGATTCGTGGCCGACAGCACGGCTGTAGCAATAGGCAAAGAGCAGGTCGAACTCGAGCTCCTGCAGGCGCTCGAGGTCCTGCCTGTATTCGCCCAGCCGGCCGCGTACGGCCGATTCGCAGGCATCGGTAAACCTGTAGGGGTCCCAGGACGGTGAACAGATCTCCGCGAGCACCTCCTCGTTGGCAACCGAGGGTGCCAGGGTGCTCAGCTGTTCAAAGAGGGGATGGGGCCCCACCCTGTTGAACCAGTATTTTGAGTTCGAATAGTCAGGCTCGAGTCGATGCATGATGGCGTGCCAGTAGCTTCCCTCCGGGGAGCTGATGGACTGGCTGATGTTGTGGGAGTCCTCCTGGAAATCGCCTCTCAGCAGCAGCCCGCTTCGAATGCAGGCGGCCATTGCAGGTTCAAGGGTTTCTGCGCCCAGCAGCTCTGCATCATCAAGCCGGGAGATCCGGTCCGGCCAGGGCTCGCTGAGCTCATAGGCCGGTGCGAGGCCGAGGACAGGAATGTCGCGGCGAATCCGGCCCAGTATTTCTCCCGCCTTGCAGTCATCCGGCAGCTGTTGCATTGAGCTCCTCCCTGGCGCGTTCTTTCGACCCCGGCAGGCCCGGGGCGGGAAATCATAGCAGGATGGGGTGGGCGGGTCGAGAGCCTGCCCCGGCAGCCTTCCGGTCAGGGCGTGTTGCGTAGTTTTTTCGAGGTGGCCTCCAGGAACCGGCGCTCCTGCTCGCTCAGGCTGTCCATCCCCTGCTCATGAATCTTCTCAAGGAGCCCATCGAGGCGCTCCTGCATCTGCCGGTTCTCTTCCTCCGCTTTTTCTTCCCGTTGCAGCTTCCGCTTCATTTTCCAGCGCTCCAGGAAGCCGGGTCCCTTCTCGCGGCCGGCCGGGCTCTCCAGGCTGGTGTAGCCACCTGAAAAATCATGGCCGAAGGAGTCACTGTCCTCGGCGCTGTAGACCAGCTCCTCTCGAACCTGCCTGGCGGTCAGGAAATACATCAGCCCGCAGAACAGGCTCACAAAGCCCAGCTCGTCGATGAAGGGATTGTTGAACCTCCAGTTTTCATCCTGCAGGCCGAAGACGATTGTCGAACCACCGAAGAGCAGGGCGAGTATGGCAGTGACCTTGGAGATCTTCAGGGTCGCCAGCAGGGCGCCGTGATGGCTTCCGATCCTGCTCCAGAGCAGGCAGTGCAGGAGCTGGCCTCCATCGAGGGGATAGCAGGGAAGCAGGTTGACGATCAAGAGGACAAAGTTCCACAGGAACAGGTATTGCAGCAGGCGCTGCCAGAAGACCTGCTGCCCTGAAAAGGGCAGGAAGTCGAGCCCCAGGGCCAGGCAGAGCCCGGTCACGATCAGGCCCAGGGCGAGGTTCACCAGCGGCCCGCCCGCCGAGACCCAGAACCTGGCGCGAGGATTCTGCGGCGACTCGCACAGGGCCAGGCCGCCGAGGGGCCAGAGGATGATTCTCTCTGCGCCACCACCCTGGCGGTGGGCAGCGTAGGCGTGTCCGAATTCATGCAGCAGGATGGTCAGCAGCAGGGCCAGGGCGAAGGAGGCAAAGGCAACCAGGGGCTCACCATAGGGGCTGTCTGTTTTCAGGAGGATATCGATCAGCTTCAGGCCGACAATCAGCAGCAGCACCCAGTGGATCCAGATGTCGATACCGAAGAGCCGGCAGATTCGCAGGCCCGAGGAGCGAAAAGAGTCTTCTGTATGCATGCGGTCCATTGCGGATGTTTTTCTTCAGTGCTCCAGGATAAACGCAGCAATCCGCTCAACAGCAGCTTCGAGCCTGTCCATCGAGGTCGCATAGGAGAGGCGGATATATCCTTCGCCGGCGGAACCGAAGGATGCTCCTGAGAGCACCGCCACGCCGGCCTCATCGAGTAATCTGGAGGCGGCCTCTGATGAGGACAGCCCGGTTTCCCGGATGTTGGCGAAGACGTAAAAGGCGCCGCGGGGGAGGGCACAGCTGATTCCATCAATCGCGTTGAGCGCCTCCACCAGGTAGTCCCTGCGTGAGCGGAATTCGCTGACCATGGCACCGACGGAATCCTGTGGTCCCTGGAGCGCCTCAAGGGCTGCGTGCTGGCTGAAGGTGCAGGCGCAGGAGGCGATGTTGACATTGTAGAGATCGAAGGTCTCGACGAGCTCCGGGGGGAGGATTGCATAACCCATTCTCCACCCGGTCATGGAATAGGTTTTTGAAAACCCATCGACAATGATGACCCGACCCTCGGCCTCCTGCAGTGAAGCTATGGTTTCAAACGGCGAGTCGTAGCAGAAGTGGAGATAGATCTCATCGCTGAGGACGAGGAAGTCCTTCTCGGCTGCCTCCCTGGCGATCACCTCGAGATCTTCGCGCTCCAGCATACCGCCCGTCGGATTCTGGGGTGAGTTGAGGATGACCAGGCGGGTTTTACTCGAAACCAGCGATCTGAACTCCTCGGCATCAAAGCGGAACCCGGCTGCTTCCCTCAGCGGCAGGGGAACGGCCGTTGCTCCCGAGTGCCCGATGACCGACTGGTAGGCCGGGAAGCCGGGATCGGGGCAGATGACCTCGTCACCGGGTCCGGCCAGGGCATTGATCGCGTAAAAAAGGAGAGCCTTTGCTCCCGGGGCCACGACCACCTGCTCCGGGCTGAAGCTGAGCCCCCTCAGGGAGCCGGCTGTATCGGCGATGGCCTGGCGCAATGCGGGGAGTCCCTGGGATGGGCCATAGCCGGTGTGCCCCTCCTCAAGGGCCCGAACGGCGGCCTCCCTGATGTGGGGGGGAGTCGGAAAGTCGGGTTGGCCGATTTCAAGGTGGATGACATCGACCCCGCTTGCCTCAAGCTCCTGCGCGCGTCGCAGGACGTCGAATGCCGATTCACCAGCCAGTTGTCGTGCGCGCTCGTGCAACATGGCAGTATGATAGCGCCGCCGGCCGCACTCTACACTTGAAAGTATTTGCCCGTGGCATCAAACTCTAGTCCTGTTCCCGGGTCAGCAGATTCTGTGAAACGATGATGAAAACAGCCGAAGGCCATGAACCACTCCAGCTGGGATCGAAGTTAACGATCTGGCCCCCGGTGGTGCTCGCTCCCATGGCGGGAGTGACCAATTATCCCTACCGCAAGATCTGTTCACGCCTCGGCGCAGGACTCTGCGTCAGTGAGATGGTCAGCTCACGCGGGATTCTCGAGGGCCACCGCGGAACCTGGAAGCTGGTTCATTTCGCCGAGTCCGAACGTCCTCGCTCCATCCAGATATTCGGTGGCGACCCGGTCGCCATGGGAGAATCTGCCCGGCGGCTCAAGGACGAGCTCGATGTTGACCATATAGACATCAACTTCGGTTGCCCGGTCAAGAAGCTCGTCAACAAGGGAATGGGGGCTGCAGTGCCGACCGACCCGGTCAATTGCCGGGCCGTGGTGCGGGCCGTGGTCAAGGCCGTTGACCCGCTGCCGGTAACCATCAAGGTTCGCCTGGGTATCGATGATGACACCCTGACCTATCTCGATGCCGGGCGGATCGCCCAGGAGGAGGGCTGCTCCTGGATAACTGTTCACGGCCGCACGGTCAGGCAGATGTATTCCGGCAAGGCCAACTGGGAGATGATTGCAGAGCTCAATGACAAGCTGGAGATCCCGGTGCTCGGTAATGGGGATATTTTTGAAGCCGAAGACGGCCTGGAGCGAATGCACCGGGCCGGGGTCCCCGGTATCGTGATCGGGCGGGGCTGCCTCGGAAATCCCTGGCTCTTCCGTGAGCTCAAGGCTCTCTTTGACGGTGAGCCGCCTCCTGCGAAACCGGGAGTGGAGGAGACCGTTGCCATGGTCCGTGAACATTTTCAGCTCCTGCTGGCTCACTATGGAGAATCTGAGCGTGCGGCAATTCTGAGAATGAGGAAATTCGGATCGTGGTACGCTACCGGCTTCCATGGTGCAGCGGAATTCAGGCGGCGCTTTAACACGGTCGAAAATGGAGAGGAGCTCGAGGAAATTCTCGGGCTCTGGCTCGAGGCCCAGAGCCCGGGGAAGAACTGAGCAAATGGTCAGGCGGAAGAACGAAGAAAGCAGCGGACTGGGCTACAAGGTGGTCCTGGGTGACTCGCGGTCCATGACGGCCGTCGAAGACAGCTCGGTTCACCTGGTCGTCACCTCTCCTCCCTACTGGCAGCTGAAAGATTATGAGTCGGACAGCCAGATTGGATTTCACCAGGAATACGATGAGTATATTGCCGAGCTGGACCGGGTCTGGGGAGAATGTGAGCGTGTGCTTCACCCGGGCTGCCGGCTGGCGGTGAACATCGGCGACCAGTTTCTCCGTGCCAGCACCTACGGCCGCTACCGTGTGGCGGCGATCCACGCTGATATTATCCGCGGCTGCGTTGGGCTGGGTCTCGACTTCATGGGCTCGATCATCTGGCAGAAGGTGACGACGATGAACACCTCCGGCGGCGGGGTGGTCATGGGGTCTTTTCCCTATCCGCGAAACGGCATCGTCAAGCTCGACTATGAACACATCCTGCTGTTCAAGAAGCAGGGCAAGGCTCCAAGGCCTTCGCCCGAGCAGAAGGAGCACTCCCGCCTGAGCACCGAGGAGTGGAACGAGTATTTCTATGGCCACTGGACTTTCCCCGGAGCCCGCCAGGAGGACCATATCGCGGTGTTCCCGCCTGAGCTTCCCAGGAGGTTGATCCGCATGTTCACCTTCGAGGGAGAGACGGTGCTCGACCCCTTCCTGGGCAGCGGAACGACGATGAGTGTAGCCCGTGAGCTGGGCAGGTCCTGCACCGGCTACGAGGTCAATCCGGATTTCCTCGGAACCATCCGGGAGAAGACCGGGTTTGGTGAGCAGCGGGAGTTTTTCCGTGGGGAGGCGCAGGCCCTCGAGGTGCTTGGCGAACAGCCGGGCCCCGGGGGTGAAGGAGGAGAGCCTGTTGAGGCCGCCTCCGGGAGCCGTGCGGCGGGCTATGGCTCGGTGATTCGGAAAGGTGACAGCCGCCATCGCGAGGAATACCACCGGGTGCAGGAGGTGCTGGATGTCCGGACGCTGGAGCTCGAGGACGGCACGAATCTGCGGTTGCTCGGGCTGCTGGAGAACGACAGCCCTGCCGGGGCCGAACGCCTGCGCGAGCTGGTCAGCGGCAAGCAGGTCTATTTCAAGAGCGACCCGCGCAGCGATGAGGGGCATGGAGTTTATCTCTACCTGCGCAACAGGACCTGCATCAATTCACGCCTCATCAGGGATGGGGTGGCAGAGGTTGATGAAAGTTGCGAGTACCGGATGAAGAAGCGCTTCCTGCGCTATCGGGACGAGGTCGAGGCCTGATCCCGGTCTCAGCTGTCCGCGAGAAAGTCGAGCAGCGCAAGGCCCTCTTCGAGACCCGGGGCCAGGAAATGGGCACCGGCTTCGCGGAGCCGCTCGCGCTTTCCGCTGTTCATGTGGTAGCGGTTGTTTTCCCGGGTGTGGACGCCGAAGGTGACGGCGCCGGCCCGGCGCCCATCGCGGATCTCCACGTAGCCGTCTCCGACCACGATGAGCTCGGGCCCCTCGAGCTGGTGTTCTGAGATGATCCTCTCGATAACCATCCGCTTGGAAAAGTTTTTGTACTGCCGCAGGGCGCCGAATATTCGACCCTCAAAAAGATGATCGAAGCCCAGCAGGGCGGCATCCCGCACCACCAGGTTCTCGTCCGTGCCGCTGGCGAGATAGCACCTCACCCCGCGGCGGGTGAGCTCCTCAAGGAATTCAAGGCTTCCGGGGACCAGGAAATCCGCTGGCGCCAGCCGTCCCGATTCGATTCCCTCCAGGCGCTCGGCGATAGCAGCGGCAAGGCGGGTGTTGTAGAGCTCCTTGTACTCAAGGGGCTCCAGCGGTGAGCCGCCGCGTTTTTCGATCTCTTCGCAGAGCCGGATCATCTGGTAGATGGTCTGCTTGCCGGTGAGCTGGTCGACAAACCCGGTCACCAGCTTTTCGAGCTCGGCTGTTGTTTCAGCTTCCCCACAGTCTTCGAGCAGTCCGACCATCAGGGGGACCATCTGGTCCTGCCAGCCATCCCTCAGCAGGGAGAGGGTTCCATCGAGGTCGAAGAGGGCGTGGCGCACAGGCACCCGCGGAGGCGACTCTGCGATCTCGATGGAGGTCCCTTGTATCCTGCGATTCATATCTGCCAGCTGGAGAAATCAGCCGTTACTCTCATCTCCTTCGCCATCCTCGGCAGGTGCGGGGGGAGCTTCTGCTTCACCGGCATCGTCGCCGCCAGCATCTGCTTCGCCAGCGTCTGCTTCGCCACCGGCATCGGCATTCCCTGTTTCACCGCCTGCGGCGGCGAGGGCCGCATCGTAGTTGGGGTGGTCGGTGACCTCAGAGACGATCTCGAGGTAGGCAATCTTGTCCTCGGCATCGATGACAAAGATGGCCCGGCTGAGGAGCTGGAGCTCCTTGATGAGTACTCCATAGGCATTGGCGAAGGAGAGCTCGCGGTGGTCCGAAAGCGTCGTCATCTCGACTCCCTCGGCTCCGCACCAGCGTCCCTGCGCGAAGGGCAGATCGGCGCTGATGGTGAGCACCTCTACGTTTTCGGGAAGCCCGCCGAGGGCCTCTGCAAAACGCTTGGTCTGGTCGGAACAGACGGGTGTGTCGAGTGAGGGTACTGCTGAGATCAGCCTTACCTTGCCGGCAGAGGATGCCAGCGTGACAGCTCCAAGGCCGCCATCGATGACATTGAAGTCAGGAGCCTGGTCGCCAACCTGCAACTCGGGTCCTACGAGGGTCAGGGGGCCACCCTGGAATGTTACGGCTCCTTCTCGTTCGCTCATTATTCTGCACCTTTCCCGTTCAATAAAAATGCCCGCAGAGGGCGTTAACTATCAAGACAGACAAGCGCAGCATAATATCGAAAACCAATCTGCTCATCAATGCTGCTCGTTGCCAACCTTAGTATCTTTGCGACATTCCCGGAATCGTTTATCCTGAGTCGCAGCGTAGCAGATTATCCAGTGAGAACATGAATACAGAAGCAAACGGTAATCCAGGGGTTGAGGCTGTCGCCAGGAGGGCGCGGGCTGCGGCTCTGCAATTAGCGGCACTTTCTGCAGAACCGAAGAACGCGGCGCTTGAGGCGGTGGGGCGGAAGCTCCAGGAGCGGCGGGAAGCGATCCTCGAGGCGAACCGGGCTGACAAGGCTGACTGTGAAGCGGAGCTTGAATCAGGGAGCCTGAGTCCCGCCTTGTTCAAAAGACTCGATCTCGAGGGCAGCAAGTACGAGGCGATGCTGGCCGGGGTGGGTGACGTGGCCCGGCTGCCGGACCCGGTCGGAAAGGTTACCCTCGCCACGCGACTGGACGATGGCCTGGAGCTCTACCGGGTCAGCTGCCCGCTCGGAGTCATCGGAGTCATCTTCGAGGCCCGCCCGGAGGCGGCTGTGCAGATTGCATCCCTGGCATTGAAGTCTTCCAACGCGGTGATCCTCAAGGGCGGACGGGAGGCCTCACGTACCAACGAGGCTCTCGTGGAGGCCATCCGCGAGGCTCTTGGCGAGGTCGATGGGGTCTCCCCTGACGCGGTACAGCTCGTCTCCACCCGCGAAGAGGTGCGGGAGATGCTTGACCTCGACCGCTGGATCGACCTGATCATCCCCAGGGGGTCCAATGAGCTCGTGCAGTCGATCCAGGAAGCGACGCGGATTCCTGTTCTCGGGCATGCCGATGGGATCTGCTCGGTCTACCTCGACCGCGATGCGGACATCGAGAAGGCCGTGGCGGTGAGCGTCGATGCAAAAACGCATTACCCGGCGGCCTGCAATGCGTGTGAAACATTGCTGGTTCATCGCGACCGGCTCGATGACCTGCTTCCTGCCGTGGGCGCAGCCCTGGTGGAGGCGGGGGTTGAGCTCAGGGCCGATGAGGAGGCCTCAGCCCGGCTTGAGGCTTCGACTGCTGCTGCAGAAGATTACGACACCGAGTTTCTCGATAAGGTGCTGGCGGTGAAGACCGTTTCTTCGCTCCAGGAGGCGGTTGAGCATATTAATTCACACGGCTCCCATCACACCGATGCGATCGTGACCGAGGATGCCGGAGCGGCGGAATATTTTCTTTCCCGGGTTGATTCCGCAGGGGTCTTTCACAATGCCTCGACCCGTTTTGCCGATGGCTTCCGCTTCGGCCTGGGGGCGGAGGTGGGTATCAGCACCAACAAGACCCACGCACGTGGCCCGGTCGGCCTTGAGGGCCTGGTGATCTACAAGTACAGGCTCTATGGTGCCGGCCATGTGGCGGCAGATTATGATCCCGGGGGCAGCAGCTTTCTCCACGAGGGGATCGACCCTCCGAAGCTTCCCTGAGATTCAGCGGCCCTTGACCGCAAAATGGGTCGATGGCATACTCGGTTTTCCGTTTTTTTCCCGGGGTTACAGAATAACTGGAGCTCGAAAACCATCGGTGTGCCTATTTCCCAGATGTGGGCGGTTGCCTCCCACGTTCTGAAGAACAAGCTGACACGCAATAACAGGTATCCGCTCGTGCTGATGCTCGAGCCGCTTTTTCGCTGCAATCTCGCCTGCGCCGGTTGTGGCAAGATCCAGTACCCTGCCCATATCCTCAAGCAGGAGCTCACGCCTGAGCAATGTTTCAATGCTGTCGATGAATGCGACGCCCCCATCGTGAGCATTCCCGGCGGAGAGCCCCTGATGTATTCGCATATCCAGGAGCTTGTCGAGGGCCTGGTCGCCCGGAAGAAATACATCTACCTGTGCACCAACGCGATCCTGCTCAAAGAAAAGATCGATCTTTTCAAGCCGACCAAGTATCTCACCTTCAGCGTCCATATGGATGGGCTGGAGGAGGACCACGATTTTGCTGTCTGCCGCGAAGGCGTCTACAAGGATGCCATCGAGGCCATCGAGCTGGCGCTCTCAAGGGGCTTCAGGGTGACGACGAACACCACTCTCTTCGAGGGCGCCCAGCCCGGCCGGGTTCGTGAGTTCTTTGATGAGATGACCGCCCTGGGTGTCGAGGGGATGATGGTGTCACCCGGTTACAGCTATTCCAAGGCCCCGGACCAGGAGAGCTTTCTCCATCGTGACAGGACACGCAGTCTCTTCCGGCGGATTCTCGCCGCACCGAAGAAGGCCTGGCGTTTTAACCAGTCGCCGCTCTTTCTTGAGTTCCTGATGGGCAACAAGGGCCGGGACTACCACTGCACTCCCTGGGGAAACCCGACCTACAATCTCTTCGGCTGGCAGAAGCCCTGCTACCTGCTCCAGGAAGGTTACGCGGAGACCTTTGCCGAGCTGATGGAGACCACGGAATGGGATCGCTACGGCCACGAGCGGAATGACAAATGCCGTGACTGCATGGTGCATTCCGGCTACGAAGCCACCGCCGTCGATCACACCTTCGGCAGCCTGCGGGGATTCCTGGGAACGGTGCGTGCTGTTCTCTTCGGCTACCGCTGGAGCCGGGTGAAAGAGGATGAAGAGGGGCCTCCTGCGGGGACCGATAGCGGCTTCGTTGAATTGCCGGTTGTTGAGAGCTCCCAGGTGGCCAACTGCGGTTCGGCTCGTACAGAGACAAAGGTATGAGGTCATCCTGCCATGATGAGTGACCTTCCCGGTGGCGGGGCAGCCAACCCGGCCGGAGCTGAAGATTCCCCGGCAGAATACAGCCAGGGATTTTCCTGGGTGGAGGGAGAACCCGGGAGTCTCGAAGAGGTTATCGAGGCGGCCTTCGATTACCGTGGGGATGTGACAGTCCTTCTCAAAGATGGCCGGGAGCTGGCTGGATATCTCGCCAATCGCTCGCTTGGGGATGAGGGCAATGACGGCGGCTGGATCGAGGTTTTTCCTGCATCGGGAGACTCCAGGTGCAGAATTCCCATTGCAGAGATTGGTGGGCT
The DNA here is from genome assembly GCA_964615885.1 of uncultured Planctomycetia bacterium. Taxonomy (GTDB): domain Bacteria; phylum Planctomycetota; class UBA8108; order UBA8108; family UBA8108; genus UBA8108. Next base: position 22,748 of record CAZTRG010000224.1, read on the forward strand.
GCGCTTCAGCGGCAAGGATGTCGCCTCGGGAAAGTCCTGGGAAACCTGGTTAAAAAAATACACTGAACGAAAAGAAGCTCTTGCCCGGGGCGAAGAGGTCGAGAATATCGATCTTTTCCCCGAAGAACTTGACTGAGGGCCTGCGGGAGCAGGTGCCCCTAGGGGTGTCTAAACCTTCCAGCAGCATAATTCGGGGAGAACCATGGCGGCAGTTTTAGATGACCCGCAGTAGATTCGGGCACTATGCCGGGTCTAAAATAGAGGGACGGGCCTGCGAATTGAATCGCAGCAGATTGATCTGTCTTTTCGGGAGGCATTTGGGGGGCGCCACAGAGATGAAAGCATTGCCAGGTATCTATCGTTATATTGTTTTCCGGACAGCAGTTATCTGCTTTCTTGCAGCACTGCTGCCTTTTTCGGGAGGGCTTCGCGCTGATGATTTTGACGTCATCATCAACGAGCTGAACTACAACGTTTTCGATAACGGCGGCGAGGACAGCCTGGAGTTCATAGAGCTCTTCAACCGTGGCGGGACGACCCTTGATCTCGGTGAATGGGAGTTTTCCCGCGGTGTTGATTTTGTCTTTCCTGCCGGAACACTCATCCAGCCCGGTGAATATCTCGTACTCAGCCCGGATCCGGCTGCGGCCTCTGAGCGCTATGGATTGCAGAAGGTCCTGGGGCCTTATCTCGGCCAGCTGGATAACGGTGGAGAGATTCTCGAGCTGGTCGATTCACAAGGCCGGATGATCAGCCGGGTGCATTACGGGGATGAGACTCCGTGGTCAGGCCGTCCGGATGGGCGCGGGCCTTCACTGGAGTTTACCGGGGTGGACAATGCCAATGATCTCCCCCGGAACTGGAAACCCAGCCGGTTTCTCGGAGGGACCCCGGGGGCGGTAAACTCCCGCAGGGTTCTGCCTTCGCGCCTGACCCAGGGAGGGGCGAGGCCCTTGGTGTCTTCCCTGGGAATCTGGAGAACCTTTCCCGGCCGGGAGAGCCCATCTGATCCCATCGATGCCTGGACCTCCATTGGATTTGATGACGAGGAGTGGGGTACGGCCCAGGGCACTTTTGGTTACGGCCAGCGGCCCGGGTTCAATTTCTCGACCCAGATCACCAATATGCGCAACGAGTTTACCACCTATTACATCCGCAGCGCCTTCAGCCTGGAGAAGGAGACCCTGGCCGGTATCTCGGAGGGCTCCATCACTCTCAGCCTCTCTGTTTCATACGACGATGCCTTTGTCGCCTATATCAATGGTACCGAGGTTGGCAGGGACAATGTCGGGGATCCCGGTGAGCCGGTCGACTTTGACGACACCGGTGATGAGAGCCGCAATAACACGGTCAACATCGAGCTTCCCGATATCGCCGACCTCCTGGTGGAAGGTTCGAATGTGCTGGCGGTCCAGGGGGTCAATGCCACCAGGGGCAGCAGGGATTTCTTCATCGGTGCCGACCTGGTGATGGTTGAAGATTTCCAGGCTGAGGAAGAAGAGGCCGGAGCCAATCTCTACGTCGGACGGATCATCAACGAGCTCAAGGCGGGAGAGGGAGATGACCCGGGTTTTATCGAGCTGTTCAATCCCGAGGACGAGGAACTCGATCTCGGCGGAAGTGTTCTGCTCTCCAGCCGGGGTAATTTTCTTTACGAGATTCCCGTGCCAACGGTGCTTCAGCCAGGTGGTTTCGTTGTATTTGACCGCGAGGTGCTTGCTGTTCCCGTTCCCGAAGGCGGAGCGCGGTATATCCTCCTGGCTGTCGATGGCCGGACGATCCTGGACGATATTGATGTCGAGATAGAGATTCCCGGGCGTAGTGTCGGGCGCTTCCCCGAGGGAGATGAGGATGTCTATGTTCTCGATCGCCCCACCGCAGCAGAAGGCAATGTATACACCTACCGCACCCCGGTGGTTATCAACGAGATCCATTTTCACCCGACCTATATTCCCGCCGATGAGAACTGCACGCGCCAGTGCTCGGATCGACAGCAATGGATTGAGCTTTTCAATCGCAGCGAGGAGGAGGTTGATCTTGCGGGATGGAAGCTCACCAACGGAGTACGGTTCACCTTCGAGCCCGGAACGACCCTTGCTGCAGGGGGCTACCTCGTTGTCGCCTCTTCGCTTGAAGGATTCTCTGCGCTTCACGAAGGTGTTGAAAATGTCGTCGGGGACTGGTCTGGCCGGCTCAATCACTCCAGCGACACCGTCAACCTGCGTGACAGTCTCGGCAACAGGGTGGACAGGGTTGTCTACGGCGATGGTGGTACGAGTAATGATGAAGATCCCCAGGATGGCGTCGATGACCAGACCTTCCGCGGCAGCGCCTGGCCGAGTGGGGCCGATGGCGAGGGGCCCAGCCTGGAGCTGGTTCATCCCGAGCTCGGGAACCGGGCCGGGGTTTCATGGAGAGCCTCCAGCGGGAATCACGGCACTCCCGGTGCCCGCAATTCAGCCTATGATCCGGAGCCATCACCAGCGGTTCGCTCGGTAAAGCATTCGCCGGCTGTACCCCGTAGCGATGAAGGGGTCGTGGTGACCTGTGAGATTTCTGCTGTCGGCGAGCTCTCCGAGGCCGAGATCCAGTGGTCGGTGGCGGGGGGAGCCTCGGGTGATTCTCCCCTGCGCGATGATGGCAAGGGTGTTGATGAGGTCGCCGGCGATGGAGAGTACTCAGCCAGTATCCCGGCGCAGGATGATGGCGATGTCGTGCGCTTCTCAGTGGTCGCTGCCAGCGGTGGAGCACGCACCCGCTTACCCCTGGAGCCGGAGGCTGATCCCTTCCGGGACTTCCAGGGCGTTTTCTTTCTCTACGAGGTAGATAATTCGAGGGCTCCTGCCACCGGGGCGGAGGTTTTCCGGATTGTCATGAACCCCAACGACAGCGACGAGCTTGAAGACCGCGATGAAGACAGCAACGTGCTGCTGCCCGCGACGCTCATCTGTGATGGCGAGATTTTCTATTGTGTCGGGGTTCGCTACCGCGGCGAGAACTCGCGGCGCCTGAACAACAAGGCCTTCAAGATCAGGTTCGCACCTGAGGACACCTGCAAGGGCATCCGCAATATGAACCTGCTGGCAGGGAATGGAAACGACTTCGGAACCTCCACCTTCACCGAGCTGCTCTCTTCGGATCTCTACCGGAGAATGGGGGAGCCCTATCCCCAGGAGTGGAATGCAGTGGTGCATTTTCCCGGTATTGTGGGCCGCGATTTCGACACCCGCTACATTCGCAAGGAGGCCTATGATGAAGACTTCCTCGACAGGTTCTTTGCCGGTAACGCTCACGGCAATCTCTACCGCCCGATGGACCCCGGTGGCAGAAGGATGGGTGACCTGGAATATTTCGGCGAAGATGTAGATGACTACCGCCTCATCTACGACAAGAAAACCAACGAAGATGAAAACGATTTCAGCGATGTCATTGCCCTGACGAGGCTGTTTGATTCCGATGAAACTTCCCAGGCGGAATTCCAGCAGCGGGCTGAGGAAATGCTCGATGTGCGCCAGTGGGCGCGCTTCTTCGCCGTGATGGCCTGCATAACCAATTCCGATGGGGGGATCTGGAATGACGGCGGCGAGGATTATTTCCTCTATCACATGCCCGAAGATGCTGACCGTCCGGATGCGGGCAAGTGGTTGATTCTCTGCTGGGACCTCGAGGAGACCTTTACCGGGTCCAACGAGCGCCTCTTCCGCCCGGAGTCGGACGCGGTGGTGAGGTTCTTCGCGGTGCCCGAGTTCGCCCGCCTTTATTACCAGGAGCTGATCAAGGCCCGCCGGGGAGTCTTCTCCCGCGGCCAGATGCGGCAGCGCTATGGCTATGCTGACCTGATGTTCTCGCCGGAGGATGTATATGACGTCGTCGATGAGACCGATACAACGGTTACCGAGCGCCTGGGTTACTTCGATGCCAATATCGCCATGGGAGTGGAGGGTGGTGCCCGCCGCAACGAGGATGGCGGCACCCGGGTTATTGACGAGGGAGACACCTGGCAGTTTTTCCGGGGGCGTGAAGACCCTGCTGGAGCTGGTCTCGCCTGGGCCGGTCTCGGTTATGATGATGCAGACTGGGAGACAGGGCAGAGCGGCTTTGGTTACGGTGATGGGGATGACGATACCGTTCTCAACGATATGAGGAATAACTATACGACCGTTTTCCTCAGGAAAACGTTCCAGGTTGAAGATCCGGACGCGCTCGCCGGCCTGACCCTGATCATGGACTATGATGACGCCTTCGTGGCCTTTATGAACGGAGAGGAGATCGCGCGGTCAGACAATGCCCCCGATGGAGCGATCGACTACGAATCGACCTCAACCTCCAACCACGAAGCCGGCGACGATCTCGATCGTTTCAACCTCTCGCCCGACCAGGTCCGGCAGGGAGAGAATGTTCTCGCCGTGGTGGGTATCAACGGTGATCTGCCTTCAAGTGACTTTACCCTGATCCCTGTGCTCTCCTCCACCTTTGCGGGGGCTGTTGCAGGTCCTACCGGCGGGTGTGGAGACAACCTCTACACCACCGGGTCAACCCTGGTGCTCGAGGGCATGGCAGACCCCATGAATACGAGGTCCGTGATGGTAGCGGGGCGCGAGGCCAGCCTGGAGATGGTGACGGGGGGCAACCCTCCCTATGGAATTCGCTGGCAGGTGGCCGTCAACGGGCTCGAGGCTGGTGAGAACCCGTTCGAGGTCAGGGCCTTCAGTGGGGAGGCCGGTGGCGGTGAGGTGGTGGCCAGCTTCGAGACCACGGTTCATCGCTTCGAAGATGATTTTCGTGATTACAATGGAACCCTGGATGGCGACACCGAGTGGACCGCTGAGGGAGGACCCTACAGGTTGCGGGGCAATCTACGGGTTCCCGATGGGGCGACCCTGCGGATGGGCCCTGGCACTGTTGTGCTGGCCGATGACGAAGCTGCGATCATTGTCAGTGGCGAGCTGAGGGCCGAGGGTACCGAGGAGAACCCTATCATCATGCGGGCTTTCTTCTGTGATGACGAATGGGGAGGGATTGCCTTTAACGAAACCGGTACAGATGAAGATGACCCGACCCACCTGCTCAGCTTCTGTGATATCCGGGGGGGCTCCAATCCCGATGGTTACGAGGGCTGTATTGCCCCGACAGACTCCCGTCTGCTGGTGACCGATTGTATATTGGCGGACATCCCCGGCAACGCGATTGATGGGGTGGATGCCGTGCTCGAGGTTCGCCGCACGCAGATTCGGGACATTTTCGAGGGCGTACACTGTGAAGATTCTGATGCCGTGATCGTGGATACGGTTATCGAGAACATGACCGGCAACAGCGATGCGATTGATTTTGATGGAAGCGGCAATAACCGTTCACGAATCGAGGGCTGTGTCTTCATCGGCAGCTCCGATGATGGCGTAGACCTCGGCGGGGTTTCTGTCGATATACGCGACAACATCTTCATCAACATCGCCGACAAGGCCATCTCGATCGAAGATGTCGGCGACCAGGGCCATCCGACGATCACCGGCAATCTCATCATCCGCTGCGGAACCGGCATGGCGATCAAGAACGGCATCACGATTTCAGAGGGTGACCACAACACCATCACCGAGTGCCAGGAGGGAATCGCGCTCTTTGCCAAGGATGACAGCAACGAGGGTGGCCACGCCACCTTCCACAGCGTCATCTGCTGGGGTAATGCAGTTGATGTGATAGTCGATGACCTGTCAACGGTAGCCTTTGAGTTCTCGAACATCGGGATGCGCCAGTGGCCTGGCGAGGGCAACATCTCCTCCGACCCGCTCTTTACCGATCCTGCAGGGCTGGATTACACCCTTGGCGAAGGGTCGCCTTGTATCGGCAGTGGCCGCGACGGCAGTGAGATGGGCGCCCTTGGCTCCAGGGGCGGCGGGCCCCAGCCCGAGGATACCGTCTTCCTGCGTGGCGATGCCAACGAGGATGGAAAGGTGGATGTTTCCGATGCCATCACCGAGCTGGCCTATCTCTTCAGGGGAGGGGACGGAGCGGAGTGTCTTGATGTAATGGATGCTAATGACGATGGCGAGGCCGATGTCTCCGATGCCATCTTTATCCTGCGCTATCTCTTCTCCGCCGGCGCTCCTCCGCCGGCGCCTTTCCCGGAGGCCGGAGTCGATCCGACAGAAGATGGTCTCTGGTGCCCCTGATGGGACCTCAGGTCTTCGGTGTCTCGGCCTCTTCCTTCAGCAGGCGTATGGCCTCGATAATCTTTTCGGAGGCGGCTTTTATTTCTTCCCGCCCGGGTTTTTTCCCACCTCCTTCGAAGGTGACAGGCTCTCCCACGTAGAGGCGGCTGCGGGAAGGGCAAATGACACCCATGACGATGGAGTTAAAGGCGGGTGCCCCCTTGATATAAACAGGGATGAGAGGGGCTCCAGACCAGAGGGCGAACATGGCGGCGCCCATCTTGGCAGCCTCTGCCGCCTCAAGCTCTTCGGCGCTTCGAATTCCGCCCTGTGGGAAGAGCCCAATGCCTTTTCCCTCCTTGAGTAACCTAAGGGCGGTACGGGTGGCCCGCAGGTCATTGCCATCGCGATTTACCGGGATGGCCCCCATGGCATTGAAGTACCAGTGCAGGCCGAAGGTCTCATGGTACTCTCGTGCCATCAGGTAGTGGATCCACCGCTTGGTAAGGAAGCCCACCAGCAGTGGGTCCGCCCCGGAGGTGTGATTAGCCACCAGGATGAAGGGGCCTGATTCCGGGATGCAGTCATTCCGGCCTATGATCTTCAGCTGGTGCCAGGTGCGGCAGAAGATCGTGTTCAGCAGCCTTGAAACCGACAGGATAAAGGTGTCCTCAGGGCCGCGCAGAAACGGGGCCAGCAGGCAGCAGAGTGCGATCAGGGCGGCTGGCAGACTCACAAGCACGACGGCGATGATGATCAGGATGTGGGAGTTGCCTTCAGGCATGCCCAATACATTGCCTTAAAAGGGGTTCATCGGTCAATATGGTGAAGGCGGGATCTCAGTTCCGGCGTGGTGCCTGTCTGGACCCGGTTCCTTTTTCGAACTTGCTGGATTGAGGGGATCATGCGGATTATTTCGGGATCACAGAGAGGGAGGAAGTTGCTGGGGCCGCGGGATTCATCGGTGCGGCCGGCGCTTGAAAGTACCCGTGAATCGGTATTCACCATCCTGGGTGAAAGGGTTGAGGGTGTCGGCGTCCTGGACCTGTTCTGCGGGGTGGGAGCTTTCGGGCTGGAGGCGCTCAGCCGTGGTGCCCGGCGCGCCTTCTTCGTCGATAACTCACCCGGTTCCTTGAAGATACTGCAGAGGAATATTGAGCTGCTGGGCTTCGAGGCTTTCGCCGCCGTTGAGCAGGCTGATGCTTACCGCTTCGCCCTGCCAGCTTCCGGAGAAGCTGATTCCCCCGGGCTCATTTTTTCTGATCCTCCCTTCCCGGTATTCAAGGAAGAGGCGGGAGCACAGCGGGTGTTCAGCATGGTGGAGAGCTTGCTGTCGAGCCTGCCTGCGCCGGCAACTGCAACCATGGTTCTGCGGCTGCCCTCCTGGTTTCGTGGCGAGCTTCCCTTCACGGTGAAAGATCGCCGGGATTACGGCGAGTCGACCGTGGCCTTCCTCTCCTCGGCCGATTTTTCCGGTGGCTCCACATAGGGAGGGACTATCTCGAGGTCCGAGGTGTCCAGCTTGGCCGGGGCCGGAGAGAAGAGTGAACTGCTTTTCCTGACCTGCAGGTCCAGGATGGAAACGGTTTCTTTTCCGGCGATAAGATCCTTACCCTCTACCAGGAGCTGGTATTTTCCGGGAGTAAGAGTGTTGGGCAGCTCACAGGTGTCAAAAACCATGAGGATGTTATCCCGCTCCCGGGGCCGGTAGACAATCGAGCGCGGCTCAATGAAGGTCCTGGTGTCGATGACTTCTGAGTGGGCGTCCGTCAGCTTCCAGCTTGCGCTGAACCTGCGTGTATAGGTCCGGTCTTCTTCTGTTCCTGAGGGTTGTTCCTGGAGTCCCTCAAACTCGGCCTTGAACTGGATTTTTTCTCCCCGGCTGAAGATATTCGGACAGGGGTCGAAGTCCCTCAGGCCGCGAAGGTTTTTTACGAAGGTGACATTGACCAGGCGAATGCCCGGTGAGCCGGGTGGCGCCGCTGCAGGTGATTCGATCTTCTTTTCCCCAGCCGGTTTCCGGCCAGGCTTCCTTGCCGCTGGAGCAATGGGAGCAGTGGGAGCAGCGGGAGCAATTCTTTCTGCAGGGGCAGGTGTGGTTGCAACCGCGGGTGGGGCGGGTGGGAGCAGGGCCGGCTTTGCGGCGCTGGCTGTTTCAGTGGGCGGCGCTTCCGCCGGAGGCTCTTTTGCCGGGGAGTGTTCCGGGGGCGGCAATTGCCGTGCGGGCGCCCTGGTGTCCGGGCCGGCTGGTTCGCCGATCCGGGCCCTGATGACCTCCTGGAAGATGGAGGCAAGGATGAGATCCCGTTGGCCGGTTTTCCCGGCCAGCTCGTACCGGGCAGCATCCAGGAGCTTACCGGCAAGCCTGCCCTTCTCCAGCGGTGCCGGGCCTGCCCCGGGGGCGGCTGGGGGCTGGTTCAGACCGGGGAGGGTTGCCGGGCCCGCCTCTGTGAGCATGGGAACAGCACGGCGGGTGATCAGCCGCTCACTCGCTCCTGCATAGGCTTTCGGCAGCGCCCGGGAAACCCGGGAGGCGGTCTTGCTCTTATTGAACGAGGTGTGCCGCCTGGGCGAGTAGTTTTCCTGTCCTTCGCCGGCCAGGACCTTTATTGCCCCTCGCTCATCGGTGCTGACCTTGAGGTTGATGGCAACAGGCGACTGGCTGGCCGAGGTGGTGACCAGGTAGCTCAGGCAGAAGCCCAGTGTGAAGGCCGAGAAGAAAAGAAGTAGCCAGGTTCTCATTCGCCGAATCCCGAAAAGGCCGGTTCAATCGTCCGCACAGTTTTTTATCGGCACAAAGCCGGGCGGAAGTTGAGGGAGAATCCCGGTCATTTGGGGGAATTCGGCTTTCCGGGGCAGTATTTTCGCAGGTTTTCCACCAGGGCGCTCATGTCGGGGTGCAGCGGAGCGCTGAAGCTCATTTCTTCTGCCGTCACTGGATGCGAAAAGACGATCTTTGCTGCGTGCAGGGCGTGGCGCGCAAGAACAGGCGTCTCTTCAGGCGCTCTTTTGTTTTCCATGAGATCGGAGGCGTAGATCTGTTTCTCCCGGCGGCCATAGAGCTTGTCACAGGCCACCGGCAGCCTGATGGATGCCAGGTGGACACGGATCTGGTGGGTTCGTCCGGTATGCGGGTAGCACTCGATGAGGGAATACCCCTTGTAGACTTCCTTGACCCTGTAATCGGTTCTTGCTGCACGGCCTTCTCCGGCAGGGGCGATGACCATCTTCTTGCTGTGAGAGCGGCTGCGGCCGATGGGGCCGTCGAGGGTGCCTTCCAGGTCCCGGAGCTCTCCCCTTGAAACCGCCAGGTAGGTTTTTTTTACAGTTCTCTCTTTGAACTGCTCAGACAATCCCTGGTGGGCGCGATCGTTCTTGGCCACCACCAGCACTCCGGATGTTTCCCTGTCAAGGCGATGAACGATTCCCGGCCTCTCCTCTCCTCCAATTCCGGAGAGGTCTCCAATCCAGTGCAGCAGGGCATTTACCAGTGTCGGCTCATCCTGGTTGGGTGCAGGGTGAACCGTGATCCCGGCGGGCTTGTCGATAACGGCCAGGTGCTCATCCTCATGGAGAAAGTTCAGAGGGATGGCCACTGGCTCCAGGGACATCTTCCGGGGAGGGGGGATCTCAACCTTCACCCTTGTTCCGGGAGCTATTTTCAGTGAGGCCTTGACTGGCTTCCCTGGTGGGGGATCCAGCTCCACGCAGCCGGAGCTGATCAGTTTCTGCAGAAAGCTCCGGCTGTGGCCGGACAGGTTTTCAGAGAGGAACTGGTCAAGCCGCCGGTTGCTGCCCTCGTTGGTCAGTTCGTGGGTTTCCCGGGCAGCTGGCTGGTCTTTTTCGGCGGGGGGATGGACTGGATCTGCCGGCTGGGTCTCCGGCTCCGTCGGCTCCCTGGATTCCTGGTCGCAACACGCTGCCAATTTCAGTTTCCTCGGGACGGCTCCTGGCTGTCTTGCCCGGGCGGAGCTCCTACTTGGTGGGGGATTCAAGCTCCAGCGATTTAAGCTCTACCTTAGCGGGAGCTTTCTCCTCGGCAGGCGGAGTCTCCTTCGGACGGCTCTCAGGGAGCCAGGTCTTGTTCAGCTCCCCGTCCACCAGCTTCTGGATCTGGCCATTCCAGGCCTTTACCTTCTCGTCAGCCCAGGGTTTGCTGCTGGCGGCCAGGGCAATGGCCCGGGCTTTTTCGAGCATCTTCTTCCTGTTTGCTTCACTAGTGGCCCCGGGTTGAGCTCCGGTGGGTGGGGCCGTCAGGAAGCTTGTGCTGGAGGTCGAAGGAATTGCCTGCTTGATCAGCAGGTCTACAATTTCCAGGTAGGTGTTTTTTTCAGCCGCCTGACCTCCGGACTGCTCCTTGAGGGCTTCCAGCCTGCCGATCCAGCTATCCACCTTGTCGTTTGCGGGCTTGTCTTCCTTGATCTCATAGAGTGCCTGTTGAAGCTGGTCGGCCTTGGCACCCTGCATCGCATTAAAAGCCCCGATGGCCAGCATGACAACCAGGGCCAGCCCAAGCAGCATAGCCATTGGTTTCCAGTTGCCGCTGACGGTTTTACTGGCAGAGGCTGTAATCTCTTCAACGGTTCCGGCAACACTCGCCTCCGGGTTGGGATTACTGCCGGGTTGATTTTTGTTTCGGGTTATTTTTTTCGACAAGGCAAAGAACTCCAGCAGGCAACGACACTGTCAGGGGGTAAATTCTTCAGGATCCTGAAAAAACATACCCCGCCAGTCTACAGCCCCTGCAACAAGGTGCAAGCCATCATCGAAGCGCCAGGCTACTCGATGATCAGTTCCTGCCGGGCCTTATCCAGCTCTGCGGGCTTTAAGGTGCCCTTAACCGGCTGAATGGAAGGTTTCTCTTCAACATTATCAGACGCTGCAGCCTTGGGAGCCGCCGCAGCGGCCGGGGCCTGGGGTTTTCCCGTCAGATGGCGGTAATTCTCTTCCGGTGAAAAGTGCTGTAATCCAAGCGTTCGGATCTCAGCTACGAGGAAGCACCCGAACCTGGAGGTTTTCCGGTCAAATTTGCGCCGCAACTGGATGGTCGCTCCATCGGTCTCCCTGGTGAAATCCAGGACCTTGTCACCCTCGACCTTATCGATAATTTTTCTCAGCTCCCATTTCCGGGCCTTCATCTCCCGCAGGTAGAAGGCTACATAGCTCTCAGGGGGCTGTGGGCCGAAGTAATGCCCGGTCCAGGTGGGTTTGAAGGCGGTTCCAGCCAGCTCCGGGGGAGCATAGCGGTAACCCTTCTTGTACTCCAGTTCCGGATGAACTGGGAATTCTCCCAGCTCTTCAGGGGTGTAAGGGCCGGGTGGTTTGGTTGGATTGCCGGCACAACCCAGGCAGGAAACCAGGACCACAAAAACCAGGGCGCTTACCATGCTGCGGTGCGCCACCTTGATGAACTGGGACGTAACGATCTTCACTTCTGATACCCTCCAAGATAATCCCGAAAATGGGAATGTACGTTGAGCACTTCTTTCCCGTCCTAGTGTCACAAACAGCGCTGGACTCCTCTTTTCCCCGCCGGAACCTTATGTCCACTCCGGCCCGACAGGCTGGAATTTTCATTTCCGGTAGGAAAGTCTTAACGCTGAAAGCACTTATGAAGTGCGCAGAGATTTTAGTGTTTTATTTATCGGACGCAAGACAAATTGCATCTCAAGGGCACCCAGGAGGCCGGTTTAGGCAGTATTGCTGCCCGAAAACCCGCATTTTCTCGACCTAGTCAGGGGTTTCTAGTAGGGGTGGCGGATTCGCCCTGAGATGATATTTTTTACATGACCGAAGGCTACGGTGGACGGGTAATCCAATCGGCCTGAAATGCTGGTCAAACCTGCCGCTGGAAGGCTCTTTTTGCCGACAGCAGCAGGTTTTTTTCATCCTGTCCCTTTGCACAGATGAGCTGCGGCCCTGGCCGGGGCCGTATCTTCGCCGGGTCTTTTTCCTGGAACAGGGAACCTGCCGGGAAGAGCCTACTCTTCGTCGAAGCGAGGATCGCTCTCCTGGTCTTCTTCCTCTTTCTCTTCGGGGTCGATCGTATCGACACGCGGCTCATCTTCGATCGGGTCAGCCTCTGAGCTTGCCCAGTCTTTTTTCGGTGGGGGAGCCTCATCTGCATTCCGCAGAAAAAGTCCGATACACAGCAGCGCAGCGAGACCAGCCAGCGGCGCAAGCCAGCGACGCCTGGATTTTACGGTCTCAAAGGGAACGATCTTCTCTGCTTGGCGTACCGAGGCGAGGACCTCCTGCCATTGCTTCTCATCGACGGCGGGTGGGGAGTCCTTCCGGGCAATGCGGTCCAGTGCTTCAAGATCAGAAGCCTGCTGCCGGCACTCTGCTGAATCAGCCAGGCTTTTCTCGACCTTCCGGCAATCTTCCGCGGAGAGCTCTCCATCGAGATAGGGGCCGATCAGTTTACTGAATTCTTCCTGGGACAAATCTTCCTGGGACATTTTTCTTTCCTGGGTATTTCGTGTTCAGGCCGGCGGGGTTTCAGTCGAGCCGGTAGCCCATGGCAACAAGAGCTTCCTGTAGTTTTTTGCGGGCATAAAAGAGCCGGGACATAACGGTTCCTACATTGCAGCCCGCGACCTCGGCAATCTCCTTGTAAGAGAGATCTTCAGAGGTGTGGAGTATGAAAACGAGCTGGTGTTTTTCAGAAAGTGTTGCGACGGCCTCCCGGATCTTGTCTTCGAGTTCTTTCTCCCCGGCATATTCAACCGGGCTCTGGGCGGGAGCCTTTCTCGCGGTAGGCTTGCCAAGGGCCTCCATGGCCGGCTCGTCCATACCCTGCAGAGGCCGGCTTTTTCTGCTGCGGGTAAAATCAATCGAGCGGTTGACGGTGATCCGGTAGAGCCAGGTGAAGAACTTCGAGTCAGTCTTGAATTTATCAAGACCCTGGTAGACACGCAGGAAAACTTCCTGGGCGACCTCGAGTGCGTCTTCCCGGTTACGGACAAAGCGATAGGCGATTCCATATACCTTTTGACGGTACTTCTCGAACAGGAATTCAAATCCTGTTTCGTCTCCGGCAAGAAAGGCATTTACCTTGAGGATGTCTTCGTTTTCGGCTGGAGCGCTCAATTTTGGATTCCGGCAATCCGCAGCGGGTTGAAAGAGGATCACGACAGCATCGCCGGCAGCGCGAGGGCTTTGTTCTCCCCTTTGGGCAGGGAGAGCTCTTGCCCTTGCGGTAAACCGGGGTGCAGGTGCGGTCATGATTGTAGCTGGGTTGAGCTGAGCGCTCATCATCTCTAATTTCCTGAATCCATGAGACTTGCCGTAGTTTTGACAGGCCTCGGCCCGGGATTATTCAATCCCTTCGGGGAAAAACGCCGTAAATGCGTCCGATAAAGGAGAACCAACTCTTTTTTCATTGACAGGAACCCAACAGATATCTAATGTGCCTCCAACGAAAGGCCTTCACCCCTTGGGTAAAAGCCTTTCTGAAAGAGAAGCGGGTTTTTTTAAGAGGAGCTTTGCCCGCCCAAGAGTTTCCGCGGGAGTTGCGGACAGGTCGTAGCAAAAGAGAAGTGTGAGATATGTTTCCCCAGGAGGCGGTTTTCACCGCCGGAGTCGGTAAGAGTGGTCGGTGGCTCTGTTCCTTGTCTTCAGTGTTGGTGAAGACAGGGCTGGTTCCCTTGGGGCTATGAATTTTTCCGAATGTTAGTTTGATATTAGTGAATCAACCTACCCTTCCCTACACACCCCACTCGGTAGGTTCCTCCTTTTTCCTCGTTTATTTCAGACCCAAACACCTCCTCATCGAGTAGGGACGATGAGGAGATTTTTTTTGCCCGGGTTTCCCGGGTAAAAGGCCTTCGGGCGCGTTCCTTTATTGCGAGTTCTGCTGCCCGGGGATGATAGGATGCCTGCGGTTTGGGAGGGATCGCATGCGCTGCAGTGGGTCCCCGCCTTTCTGATTGCGGACGTCGTCGGAGCTGAGCCGATGCTGATTATGCGCCGTATAAAGGAAGTGCTGTTTACACGAAGCCCGCAGGAGCTTCGTGGCCTGAGGGGCTTCATGGTCAAGGCCGGCCAGGTGATTTACCTGACCGCGGCCAAGTTCCGCAAGGATTTCTGCCTGGAGCGTGCGGCCAGCCTGACCTTCTTCTCGATCATCTCACTCATACCCCTGACCGTACTCTTCTTCAGTATTGCCAGGTCCATGAACCAGGGTGAGGTCATCAAGGACTGGTTCCTGGAAAAAATCCCCAGGCTGGTGGCGCCGGGGCTTAAGGACGACCTGCGTGTGTGGCTTGAAAAGTACATTGGAACCAACGCCCTGGTTCCGGACGTGGATACCGAGCTGGTAAATATTACCGCCGTTTGCGGCCTGGTCATCATCTCGCTGGGGATCTTTATCGCTGCGGAAAGAGTCTTTAACCACATCTGGCAGGTTCACCGCCGGCGGAACTATCTTCAGCGCCTGGTGGTATTCTGGGTCATCCTGACAACGAGTCCCCTCCTGGCGATGGCCTCGCTCTCCGTTGATGCCGCCCTGGATGCAGCCAATATCGGGATCCTGAGAACGGTGGAGGACTCGGCGGCCTTTGCCACGGTTTTTGGTTTTCTCGCCTTTTCACTGATGTATTTCTTCCTGCCGGCGGTCAAGGTTCGTCTTGGCAGCGCTGTGATCGGTGGGCTGGTCGCGGCCCTGCTCTGGCAGCTGTCCAAATACGGCTTTGCCTACTACCTTGAGCGGATCACAAGGGTCACCACTTTTTACAGCCAGATTGCCGCTGTCCCGCTCTTCCTGATCTGGCTCTATGTCACCTGGCTGGTTGTTCTCATCGGCGGGCAGATCAGCTTTGTCCATCAGAACCGGGCCTCCCTGGCCCGCTTGAGCCGGGAAAATGCAGGGGATGGGAAACGCTCCCTGCCCGCTATAGGTTTTTATCTTCTCTACAGGATTGGCGCGGCCTTCAGGTCTGGAGGTGAGATACCCACCTTGAGGGAGGTTACGCAGGATCTTGGAATGGCGCGGGGGGAGCGGGTGGAGAGGGCCGCGGAGGTTCTGTTGCAAGGGGGTATCCTGCTGGGTGATGGAGCCCGTGACAGCCGGCACACCCTCGCCTGTGACCCGGCCAGGGTTAACCTTTCGGAGGTGGCGGCGGCCCTGCGTAATGAAGAGTTTCCGGGGGAATCTTCGGCCGCCGACACGGGTCCAGGAGGCAAGGATGCGGATCTTGTCATCAGGGGATTGCTCGCCGAGGCGAACACCTCCTGGGAAGGTTCGTTTGAAGCGCGCACCCTGGCTGATATACTGCCTGTAAAAGAGGAATCCAGAGCCCGGCAAGTTGTTGCTGGGGAGCAAGATACGCAGTCGCGCTGATTATTTTTGACATGCAGATCCATGGGCAATTACTATCTTGGTTTCAGAAAAGAACCGGGAAGGCAATCCAGTGACCAAGTCAGGAATCGGGTACGCAACTAAAGGCCCATTTCCTTTTCCATCCAGTTTCCAGTTTCGTGAAGCTGAAAAGACAACGCTAGAGGCGTTCTTCGAAAAAGTATTTTTTGCGAAGCCTTTAACGAGTCAGCAGCTTGAAGCGATCGAGCGGATGAGATGGAGGACGGAGCAATCCGACCAGGAGCCTGTGGCAGACCAGGACTCCGGGGAAGAAACAGAAGGCGCTGAGGAACAGGCGCCCGGAGAAGGCTCCGGCGAGCAAGCCGATGGTGAGGCCAGCTATGTGCTGCTTTGCCGCGGAGCCGATGGAATCGGCAAGACCCGCATTTTTCAGCACCTGAGTGAGCGGGCCCGGGAAAAAGAAGTCGCGATCTACGAGACCCAGAACTACGAGGTGGAGGGGATTCCCTTGAAGCCCTTCCTCCATACAATTCGCCGCATCATGCGCGACCTCGATGACAAGACCGCAACCGATTCGGCCCAGCAGCGGATTGGCTCAGCCTTGATCAAGCGCTACCGCCATGCCCTTGAGAGCCTGATTCCTGAGGCCTTCGGTGATGCTTCTCCTTCGCTGGAAAGCAGTGTGCTGAATTCGGAAAACTGGGAAGACGAGAAGGTCCGGATCTTTGATGGCATAACCCAGTTCCTCCTGGAGGTCTCGGTTCATAAGCCTTTGCTGATCCTGGTGCATGACCTGCACTGGGCCGACAGGACCACGGTTGAGCTGCTGCGCTATATCGGCCGGAATCTTCAGCTCAGGAACGAGGCTCTTCTGGTGGAGGCTTCCGGTGCAGCGGGGGCGGAAGGCGAAGGGGTACAGGATGACCTGCGCTCCCTGGCAACACGGGCCGGTACCGGTGGAGGTAAGAAAGGTGAGCAGGACAGGCCGGCAGGGGAAACAGATGGAGACCCTGGTGCCCAGCCCTCACGCCTGATGATCCTGGCGAATTACCGCTCCTTCGATGACTCCTCCGATGAGATTGCAGAATCTCTTGAGAGCCTCGGAGATGAGAACTTCAGTTTTCATGGTGAACTTCGGCCGCTGTACAGCAAGGAAGCGAAGCATTTCCTGGAGAAATCTGTTGAGGGGGTGCAGGTTGAGGGCCGCCAGCTCGAGGTGAGTGCCGATGCTGCCGATGCGGTGTTTGAGCTTTCGGAGGGTTTTCCCAGTTTCCAGAAAGAATTGTTCCGCGGTGTCTTTCTTGACGAGGCGGAGCTGTCGAGCTGGAGTGGCGAGACCTTCAGGGATTATGTAAACAGCGCGGCAACTTGTGAGCAGCTGGGCCTCCCCGCCGATGCACCCATTCGCCATAAGATCCTGGTGAGGCGCCTGCAGGAGTATTTTGCCGACCAGGGGCCGGAGGGTCCCGGGCTGGAGGCTCGTGTTCTCCAGGTGCTGGCCCTTGCACGCAGGCCGGTACACAGCGACCTGGTCAGCTATGTTCTTACCAGCCAGGAGGAAGGTGAAGGTTCCGGCGAAGAGGAGCTCACGGCTGCCGCGGCGGGTAAGCTCGGGTGTTTTTCCGGCTCAGAGGGGAACGAAAAGGTCGCAGAAATTCTCGGTGCCCTGGAGCTGCAGGGGATCACCTCCCTGGCCGGCTCAGAAAAATATTACTTCCGGCTCTGGGACTATACCCAGGTGGTGGAGTCCACGATCGAGCCGGATGTGAAGAAGGTGATTCATCAAAGAATCGGGGATGAGTACAGACGGCGCCTGGCGAGTGTTAAGGGAGAGGCTGGCTCTAGCGGTGAGGAGGCCTACGAGGTTTACTACCATCTCAGCCGTGGACTCGAGGCTTTCTCTGCGCTGGAATTCGGAATTGCTGCCGGGAATCGTTTTCAGCGGACCTTTGCGCTTCAGAAGGCCCGGGAAATCTACGAAGAATTAATCAGCCTGCTCGAGGGTGAGGAGCTGCTCGCTTCGCGCCTGAAGGTGCTCGAACGGCTGGCAAGAGTCCAGGCTGCCCTGCGGGATCAGGATGGCGCGCTTGAATCTCTCAAGCGGATCAGCCAGGAGGAGGGTGGCACCCTGGAGCCTTCCGTCAAGACGGATCTCCAGTTGCTCGAGGCACAGGTCCTGGGCACCAGCGAACCCGGCCGGGCGCTCAAGATCCTGGCGCGAGCCCAGAAGGCGCTCGCAGATGAACAGTGTATTGAGTCGATCAGGATCCATCTCGAGGTCACGAGGTGCCGCCTGAAGAAACAGGACTGGAAGAGGACGATCAATTACGGACTCAAGGGCACTGAGCTTGCCAAGAAGGTTCCGGATTGTGTCGAGCTGGCTATGTTCTATCAGCTGGTAGCCCAGGCCTTCTACCGCAAGGGAGACTATTCTCATGCACTCGAAAATTTCCAGCGTGGACTGACGGTTGCCGAGAAGCTCCAGGACCATTCGCTCACAGTCAATATTCTCGACGACCTCGGAAGGGCCTACCTCGAGAGAGGTAATCATTTTCGTGCTGCCAGGTATCTCTACAAGGCTCTTGAGATGCGTCAGCGCCACCAGGATGTTTCCGGTCTCTGCCGTTCCTACGACCAGCTTGGCCTGGTCTACCGCCGTGATGGTGACTATCACAAGACCATCGAGAACCTGAGCCGCAGCCTGAGCCTCAAGCTCAGGATCGGAGATTTCGAGGGCCTCAATCCCACCCTGGGAACCCTCGGTGATTTGTGTTTCCGGTTGGGCAACTACCAGGTGGCCATCGACTATTTTCAGAAAGAGGTCGAGAACAGCAGGAAGGTCAAAGAGATCAATGCAGATGAAACCGGCGGGCTTGCCGATGCCTTTTCCCGCCTGGGGCGGGTCTATTTTGAGATTGGTGATCTCAAGCAGGCCGAGAGATTCTGCAAGCAGGTCCTGATTCTTGCGACAGAATTCCAGCTCAAGTCCTTCGAGGCAGATGGGCTGCTTCTCGAGGGCAATATCAAGGCCTACCAGCTTGACTGGAATGTTGCGGAAAAAAGTCTCAAGCAGGCCGCTGATTCCTACGGGAAACTGGGCCACAGGATCCGCCAGGCTTGCGCGCTGCTGGATCTTGCAGAGGTCAGGTTCCACCGTGAGGCCTATGACGATGCGCTCAAGCTCGCCTCCAGGGCGCAGGTGATTGCCGAAGATGTCCGGGCTCTTGACCTCCAGGTACGGATCCTGACTGTAAAGGGAAACGTGCATCGTTTCCTCAAGGGAGGGAACCCGCAAAAGGTTCGAGAGCAGCTTGGCAAGGCCGTCGAGATGACGCAGAGGCTCAGCGATATCAAGGTCCTGTTCGACCTGTACTACGCCCTGGCCAAGGTGCATCACACCGATCGCGAATTTTCTGAGGCCTTGACCTTCTACGACAAGGCGGATGCCATTCTCAAGCGTGTTGGTGAACAGCTCGAGGGTGACCTGCAGTCCCGCTTCTTCGATGACCGGCGCCGGAAGACCTTCTCTGAGGACTTCTCCCGCTTCAGCAAGGAATCAGAGGCGAGGAGACCGGCTTCCGAAAGCCGGGAGAGATCCTCCGCGCGTGGTGACCTGCATGAGCGTCCCGTCGGTTCCGATGACTACAAGGGCCTGCTCGACAGCGTCCTGCGGATCAACACGACGATGAACCATCTTGATTTCCACCAGGGGTGCCTTGCCGAGGCTATAGAGATGACAGGCGCTGAGCGTGGGATTGTTATGGTGGTCAGGGACCGCGAGTACCGGCCGGCAGCAGTCGAAGGTTTCGGTGAAGAGTTCTCCCAGCATACGGAGGCGTCGTCGGTCAGCCAGCTGGCAGAGGATGCAATACGCCGGGGCCGGGGATCCTGCACAAGTGGAGCGGAGTCCGGATCCCGAAGCCAGGCGAGCGCCCTGAAGAGCCTCCAGGACAGGTCTGTGCTGGTGGTGCCCCTTCGAACAGGAGACCGAATCCTTGGGAGCATCTACCTGGACAGGCTGAATTCCCTGGGGCCTTTTACTCCCAGGCACAAGATGCTGGTCGAGGCCTATGCCCTGCAGGCAGCTGTTGTGCTGCAGAACCGGCGCAATCTTGATGTGGCGATCCGAGAGCCGGTGACGGGTTTCTATACCCCCAGCTATTTTCTCGACCGCCTTCGCGAGGAATACAGACTGTTCAACCTGCACGACAAATCATTCTGCCTGGCAGGGTTCTATCTCCCTGTCCTCGAGGATTCCCTGGGGGAATCCCAGGGAGGTCTGGGTGAGAAACTGGCCCGCGAGATTGCCTCCATCTCAGGTGATGCCCAGGTCTGCTGGGGCAACCCGGTACTCTACCTCCTCTTCAGGGAGACCGATCTTGGCCTGGCCGAAGAATTTACCATCCGGGTCCAGGAGCGGCTGCAGCTCCTGCTGGCCGAGGAGGTTCCCTACGAGGTGCTGCCGATTGAGCGCCGTTACCAGCTTGGCTCGGATATCTATTTTGACCTGCGGAGAAAGCTGCTCCCCGAGGAGGGTGACCACAAGACCTTGACAGACCTGAGGCAGATTCTTGCCAAGGATGTGAAGCTCAAGGAGGCCAAGAAAATTCTCGAGCGCCATATCATTGAGAACACCCTTCGGAAAACAAACGGTAATATCACCCACGCCGCCAGGGAGCTGGGTATTCACCGTCCGCAGCTGTCCAACTACCTGAAGAAATACGGCCTCAGCAAGGACCGCTTCGAGAGCCCGGCTGAGAGCTCGCAAAGTACCCCCATGGAAAACTGAGCTGGCCGGCGCCACCCCGCCGCATTCCTGCTCTTTATTCCACCGGGAAGAGCTCCCGGAGCTCTTCCCTTGTCGGCTGGTTGCCGAACTCGCAGATCTCGAAGGCCTCGGCAAAAACAACCTTCCCGCCGCGTTCCTCACCATAGGTGTCGCAAAGCTGTTGCCGGAATGCCCGGCCTGGACGTTCCAGGAATTCACTCCAGGTGCTCTTCAGCCAGTCAAGCCTCTGCCCGGCCTCATCCGGAACACTGTTTTCTCCCGGCCTCATGTTGTAGGCCAGCCACTCGTAGAATTGTGATTCGTGGCAGTGGAGAGCTTTCCACTTCACCTCTGCGACGCTGTCGATATCGACAACCACATCCGCCCGCATGGGAGCCGGCCGGGTGAATTCATCAAAGAGGTAGGCGATGACGGGGTTGGCTTCCAGGTGGGGAGTGTCGGGGCAGATCAGCGGGACGGTTACCATGTAGGCGGCATCCTGTACCAGGGTTGCGGTATAGCGGTGGTCAGGATGGTAGTCATTGGGCCGATGGGTGAGGACCAGGTCCGGAGCCATCTTCCGGATCCGCCGGATGAGATCCTCGCGGTTCTCCAGGGTGGCCAGGAGGCGGCCGTCATCGTTATCGAGGATTTCGTAGTCGACCCCGAGGACCTCGCCCGCCCCGGCCGCTTCCCGGCGTCTTCGTCTCTCCAGCTCCTCAGGATCGGACTGGTGGTGGCCTGCGTTTCCGTTGGTCATGGAGATAAAGCTGACCTCATCTCCACGTTTTTTCCACAGGGCTGCGCAGCCACCTGCAAAGATATCGCAATCGTCAGGATGGGCGCCGATAACAAGGATCTTTTTCATGATGAACTGGATGCAGGGGGCTTCGTCTTCAAGAATATGGCAGCCATGATACCCGTTGATGACTTTGAACCAGCACCTCTTTACCAGCCGAGTGCCTATCCAGGGGCGAGCCCGGGGGAATCTTTTCTTTTCCTGGGTGACAATATAAAGCTCCTCAGTGGAGAGGGAGGGGCGGAGGAGCTCGATGAGAGTCTTGCCAGGCTGGGTTCTGCCGGGCTTGCCGGCCGCCACGCAGTTCTCTGCAGCGGGTCGAACGCCTGCCCGGCCCAGGTCCGCACAAAGCTCGCAAGGCTGGAGGGAGAGCAGGTGGTTCCTTTTCTCCTGGTGGAGGTAGAGGGGGCCTCGCCGGTTTTCGCTGCGCACGCCTCGAGCTATGGCGTCATCCCCGCCACCCTCGACGACCTCGGTGAAACAGCTCGCTGCCACCTGGCCTTCTTCACAGACCGCCAGCTCAAGCGGATCAACTCGAGCGAGGGACGAAGATACGAGCTCTGCCGCCTGGGAGGGCTGCGGCTTGACTGGAATGGCGCAGAGCTCGAGGAGCAACCACTGGCCTACCTCGCCACCGCCGGGGTGCTTTGCCTGGGTGGTGAGCCGGTCCTGCTGGGAGACTTCGACCAGCTCTCCCTCTTTGAGCGAATCGCGGCGGAGCTCGGCCCGGCTGCCGGGCTGCCCGCTGCCGAGCAGTTTTTCTCGGAACCGGGCAGCTATTACAGGGTGCTCCAAGGGGAGCTTCGGGCGGCGGGACTCTGGCGGCCTCACCGCCTTGCTGCCGAGCCGGTAAGCCTCTAGGCGGCAAAAAGAGCTGGAGCCCTAGCGGGCGCTGAGCTTCTGTACTGCCTCAAGCAGCCAGCGGTATTCACGGGTGATGCCGTTGATGAGTTTCTGTTTTCTCTTTTTCCCGCCGGCAAGGATGGGCCAGGTATAGGTCTCGAAGACGAGGTGGGAGCAGGAGCGCCTCTTGAGCACCTCGGCGAGAGCACGCTCAGTGTCGTCGCGGGTGGTGTGGAGACGCCGGTACTTTTTCAGGTAGAGGGGAACATGGAAGTGGGACCGGATCTCGTTGATTCCGGGATGGGCTTCCCGTTTGAGTTCTGCAGGAAGCTGGTCAAGGTCTGTACCCCGCCAGACAGCCCGGCCCTTTTCATCGCTAGCGCAGAACTGGTGAAAGTACCGGGGCTCGTCCATGTTGCGCAGGTCCCTGAAAGCTGCCGGGGACCTGAAAGGATTTTTCAGCGCAACGGCGTTGGTGACATGGACCTTGCCCAGCTCCAGCCCTGCTTTCTGCAGCTGGCGAAGATTGGAGACCTGGTCCTCAAACAGCACCGAGAGATGGCAGGTGTCGATGTTGACCGTAAAGACACTTCTCAGGTCAGCTTCGATACGCCCCTTCGTCCCCCGCTTCTTCCAGCGGGTGAAGGCGGCCGGAAGGAGGTAGTTTTCGAAGAAGGAGATCACATCACCGGCCGTCTCGAAGGTCGTTTCCGGTTCCGGCTCTACAGCCAGGACCATCTGTCTTTCTCCCCTGGCATTGATCTCCAGGAAGGCTTCGAGTGCCGTGAGGTAATGGGTTGCGAGCTTTCTGAAGACCGAGGGGTTATGGCCGTGGCCCCGGAAGCAACCTCCAAGGGTGCTGATGGAGACCTTGATTCCCTCCGGCGCCACCTCGTCTACGATCCGGGCGATCCTGGCGGTCCAGCTTGCCCGTTGGGCCTGGGCCCAGGATGGCTGGTAGACGGTTTCCTTGACCCGCCGGGCATGGAAGTCGCTGAGCGTGTAGGCGTTCACCGAGAACAAAACCAGGCCGGAGTCCTGGAGAAAATCGCGGAACTCGAGCCGGGCCTTGCGGCTGGCCAGCTCCTTCGCTGAGCCGATGCCCAGGCGCAGCTCCAGCCCGCAGGACTCAGAGCCAAAGACGCGCTTGCGGATAGGAAGGGTGTATTCCTTCAGCGAGCGATAGACGGCCTTCATGTCTTCGCCGGGGTGGACGTTTGTGCTGTAGCCGAGTTGAAGGGGGTTTTTTTTCAAGGGTGGTTTCTTCCAGTTGTTGCAGGCTGTTGCAATTATTCAGCTCCCTTGCAGCGCCTGTTTCGTGCTGGCAGCACCAGGCTGGCAGCCCCTGATTCTACCCAATGGTGAAAATGGCGCAAGTAGGTCACTTCTGGGCTCTCGCGGCGATTTCGAATAGGTCTCGAAAGCTTCCGTCTTACTAGCTGGCAGCGATGCGCCCTCGAGGTCAAAGGAAGTGCCTCAATTGCTCAATCAGAAGCCGTATCGGGTCGATAATGTTAAGGTGAGCCAATTTTTTCCGGAGCAGCAGAGATGAATACGATCCTGGTTACCGGGGGAGCAGGTTTTATCGGTAGTGACCTTGTTCGCCTGATTCTCGATGAAGAGCCTGAGACCAGGGTGCTTGTCTATGATCTTCTCACCTACGCAGGGAACCTCGACAACCTCAAGGGCTACCTCG
The DNA here is from genome assembly GCA_964615885.1 of uncultured Planctomycetia bacterium. GTDB lineage: Bacteria > Planctomycetota > UBA8108 > UBA8108 > UBA8108 > UBA8108. Next base: position 46,322 of record CAZTRG010000224.1, read on the forward strand.
ACAATCCCCGCCTCGAATTTATCAAGGGGAGTGTCTGTGACCGGGATGCGGTTGGGCAATTGCTGGCTTCCAGGGATGTTTCTCATGTGATTAACCTGGCTGCCGAGAGCCACGTAGACCGGTCGATCCTGGGCCCGAAGGGTTTTGCCGAGACAAATGTCCTTGGTACCGTGGTCCTCCTGGAGGCCGCGTGCGAGGCGGGGGTCAAGCGCTTCGTGCAGGTTTCCACTGACGAGGTCTACGGTTCTCTCGGGCCTGAAGGCAGCTTCAGCGAAGACAGCCCTCTTGCGCCGAGCTCTCCATACAGTGCCTCGAAGGCTGCAGCGGACCATTTTGTCGAAGCCTTCGGCCGTACATTCGATCTGCCGGTCCTCGTCACCCGCTGCTCAAATAACTATGGACCCTTCCAGTTTCCCGAGAAGTTGATCCCCTTGATGATCCTGAACGCGCTGAACGATGAGCCTCTGCCGGTCTATGGCGATGGGCTGCAGGTAAGAGACTGGATTCATGTAAGAGATCACGCCAGGGCCCTGCTGGCGGTGTTGAGGCAGGGTGATCCGGGGAAGATCTACAATATCGGGGGAGGAAATGAGCGTACCAACCTCGATGTGGTCAGGTCCGTTCTCCAGGTTCTGGATAAGCCGGAGAGTCTCATCCGGCATATAGAGGACCGGCCCGGTCACGACCGGCGCTACTCAATGAATAGCAGCAGGCTGCAGGCGGAGCTGGGCTGGCAGGCAGGGACTCCCTTCGATGATGGAATTGAAAAGACGGTTCAGTGGTACGTGGACAACAAGGCCTGGCTTGATTCGGTCACCACGGGGGAGTACCGGAGTTATTACTCAGCCTGGTACTCCGGTGGCAGAACGGTAGGCTGATGGTTGAAGAGCAGCTGTTATTTGCTGCCGCCATAAGAATTTAGGACTGCTTCTGATACCTGTTACAATCAGGTCGC
>CAZTRG010000225.1:0-20311 GCA_964615885.1 uncultured Planctomycetia bacterium
GCGCCGACGCCCTTAACGACTCTCTCCATGACCGCCGTGATCCAACCATCTGTTCCAATCTCGGTGGTAGCCATATCCATAAAAAACAACACCAGGACAAACATCAGCGGCCGTCCCATGGACTGGGTGTAGATTCCGAAACCCGCGACAATAGCTATTCCTATGCCGATAAACAAATAGGTCTGGGTAGAGGAGAGTTCCACCGCGCCTCCGGCGCTGAAGAAATCCATCAGCTGGAGAACGACGAGGAAGCCCACAATCGCTGCGCCAAGAACACCGAACTCCGAAAGCATTTCCTTGTAGCTGACACCGGCCTCGACGCGCTCACTGACCGGGAACTTGCAGGGCAGCAGCATGAGAAGGTAAACGACCGCAGGAATGGCGATCATGCCGACCTTGTAACCCCAGGCCATGTCACCCATGAAGATGGTGATGATTCCGGCCAGGACCAGTCCGCCCGGCCAGCCGGCGTGAAGAATATTGAGCCACTTGACCTTCTCCTTGTTGAACATGGTAGCGACAACAGGGTTGATGAAGGCCTCGACCGTACCATTACCAAGCGCGAGGATCAGGCTGCCCCAGTAGACGAGGCTGTAAGCTGTAGCTTTATCAGCGGCTGTTGCGCCTTCAGCGGCACCGATCTGCCAGGCGATATAACCCATGATGGCCCAGATGATATGCCCGGCGAAGGCGAAGATCATCGAAACCCTGTAGCCGATCTTGTCGATGAAGAGACTGAAGCCGATGATGCTGACCGCAAAAGGCCAGATTCCGATTCCGGCCAACCTTCCAGCCTGGGGACCATCGAGCTCGAACTCAGTGGCCCATTCCCCGATGAGGAACATCCTGCCAATAAACCCGAAGGCTGTGGTAATCAGGGCTATAAAACAGCCCCAGAACAGAAGTTGATTATTTCTATCGTCCATCTCGCTCTCCGCTAAAGCTCCTACCCTGTTGACTCTACGAGGCTCTCAACCCCGTCTTCCTGCGGCCCACTCTACGCAAGATCCACTCCGGGTGTCAAGGAAGGGAGGTGTCTGAAATGCCCTAATCCAGGGTTTATTCAGAAGGTGTAGGTGTAGCTCAGGGCGATGTCGATCTGTTCCTCGGTGCGAATCGCCCGGTCGGCATCGTTGAGCTGGATATCGAAGCTCAGCGTGAAGGAATGCTGGTCGTGAACATACTGCCCGGCGAAGCCGATAAAACCCAGGAAGGTGCGCGCCAGGTCGTCCTCCTGCACGGTGCTGAAGAGCATCCCGCGGAAGGTATTGGTGAAGGAGTAGACCGCCGCGACATCGAGGATGAGCTGGTTCTCGAGCGCATCGGAGTCGCTGGTCAGGAACTGCAGGTTACCCGCCATGCTGAGACGGCTGGTGACGGCGTAGTCGGTGTCGAGCTCGATGTTGTAGTAGTTGCCCGGCAGCATCCCGAAGGTGTCCTCGTTGAGCGACAGGCGGGTGTCGAAGGACAAGGCAAAGCGCAGCTGGCGGTCGTCGTAGAACTTCCACTTCACGCCGAGATCGGCGGAGCTCAGGACTCCCTCCTCCCTGTCCTCAAAAAATTGCCCGTCAGGGCCGCTTACCAGCTCCCGGCCGTTGGCATATGCAGCCACCAGGCCGGCGCCAAACTCGATGTTCTCAAACAACCCCATGTTCAGCTTGGGGTTGAGGTAGACCTCGTTGCGGCGAAAGAGGCTGTCCCCCACCGAGCGGACAAATTGCTCCTCGCCGGTGTAGAGCAGGCCCATACCGAGCTTCCAGCCCCCCAGGGGGGTAACCCCCGGTGATCGAATCGAGTGAAAACCCGTCAGAACACTGCCGTTGAAGCGCTGGTTGTTCTGCTCCAGGGATACGAGATCCCAGTTGAACAAGGGCTCGATCGGATCTTCCTTAGCCTGGGCAGACAACCAACCGCTGCCGGAGACAGCGACCAGCACCATCGCAACCAGCGTTCTGCAGAAAATCGATCCGGGAAACCTGCACTGCACTCTATTCATGCTCTCAACGCTCCGATACCGGCTGCCGGCAGAGCCGGAACCCGGTAAAGCCACCCAGGAGCTCACGCTGGTCTTCATCCAGCTTCCTGGGCACCAGGCAGGCGCTCAAGATTCGCTTCCGGTCAGCCAGCTGATTCTGCCCACCGATCACCGCATGCAGTCCCTGGTCATTCAGCACGATCTCCTGCAGGTTCCCCTCCATGTCCAGCAGGCCGGTGGGTGTCTCGTTAAGCGGCCGCGAACCAATCTTGCTGACCTGGTTCTTTCCATAACGCTCCTGCTGCTGGAATTCAAAGCCATCTTCCTCGAACCACCCACTGATCTCGCCTTGTGCTTCCTCCACTGTCCTGGCACCGCTGAAGGAACAGAGCCACTGGTCGACGGTCGGGAGCGAATAGGAATAGCCATCGGCTGCCTGCTCACCAAACCACTCAACAAATTGGGCAATCAACTCCACCGGCTGGTCACCGAGGATCATCGGATTCTCGCGCTTGCCGATCCGGTCATCCTCGCCGCGCAGTCCCTTCTCGTTCAGAAACCGGAACCAGCAGCTCTCGGAGATCTCGGTCTTGCTCATCTCCAGCCGCGAGGAGCCGCAAACAACGAACTCCATGCCCACCTCCCGCAGGAAACGGCCACGCAGGATGACCGTACCAGGAGGAAGAGCCTTCGCGACTGAGCCGACCGGCGGCGCTGCAGAGCCCTCCGGCATTGGCGAGGTAATCAAGGGCAGCGGGGTGTAGTCATAGCGCCGTTCGGCGACATTCCCCGCCCGGTCGGTCATCTCGAGATGGATCGGCACCGCTCGTTCCTGCAATGGGATACTCCAGGTGTAAACAAACTCTCCGCTTTCCAGCGCAGTGGCGAGAGTGACAGCCGTCCAGCGCTCCGCTCCACCACCATCACTGCTGCCAAGGCGCCCTCTCAGCTGGCTGAGCTCCTCGCTGGCCTGGACCAGGACCAGCAGCTGGTCGCCGGATTCGCGCGTGGTGATCTTCACCTTGGGCTCCTCCTGGTCGCAATACACAGAGAGGGGCTCGACCATGGTGGGCAGCTCGTCCTCGTCGGTGATGTAGAAACAGCGGACCTCGACCCTCGTCTCCTGCCCTGGCACAAGACTCACTATGGTCTTGAAGCGTCCCCCCGAGCCGCTGGCGGCAGGGTCAACCGTGACCTCCTGGGTGCTGGTACCAAGCTTGTTGTTGGTCCACAGCATCACCTTGAGTCCCGCAAAAACGGGGGCCACATCACCCTCGAGAGCCAGGGCGGCCTCCCGCGTGTAGATCACCCTCGGACCAGCATCATCGGTACCGTCTTTTTCTTCCGGCTCCAGGGCAGCATCGAGGGCGGGAGTGCGCAAGGTGATCGATGGCGCCCTGGCCTGCACGCGCTCGAGCGTACCGGCCTTACCGAAGGAAACCGGGGTCCTGTCCTTCCAGGAATACTTGACCGAAAGCGTATTAACCGGCCTGGCCAGTGGAATCTCTGTCTCGAATTCAATAGTCCTTGTCGCCCCGGGCTCCAGCTCAACAATCTCCTCGGCGGAGGCCTCCTCAGTGGGGCTCTCCTCACCGGAAGTCTCCCCCACTGCAGGTTTCCCGGCAGCAGGTTCTCCGGCAGCAGGTTCTCCAGCCGCAGCATCCTCCACCAGGCCGGCCTCGCCCTCCCCAGCATCCGCCTCCTCGCCGGGGACTTCCGCGGCCGGCGGTACCGGGGTGCGAACCGACCATTGAACATCCGCCCTCTCTCCATTGGCGAAAAACTGGAGGTCGGGGTAGATGGCTCCCTCTACCTTGAAGAGGCCCTCAATCTTTGCGAGGTTGCCGGTGATTTCAACCGTTCGAAACTGTTCCAGCTCAAGCTTCAACCTGCGAAAGGTGACGTCGGTGTTCTCACTGCGGTTGCCGGCCTTGTCCACAACATAAACGCGAACAGTCCTGGACTCACCAGGGGAAAGCAGCGGCCCCTGCCAGTCGCTGGGATCCTCCAGCTCTTTTTCTTCGGAGCTCGCACCATCGGGAAGAAGCAGGCTGTACCAGGCCCCCTTGATATCGGAGCTGCCGGCAGTATTGAGCCCCACCTTGATATTCTCTTCGAAGGTCGTGAACTCAAGCTCCTGTGCCAGCTCGGGGTGGACCAGGCCCTCAATTTCCCGGGCGGTTACCACGAAGGACGGCGGCACCAGGTCAATCACCAGCGGGCGCCTCTCCAGCAGGGGCTGGTCCTGGGGTGCTGCCGCGCCCGGCTCGGTATCTTCGAGATAGGCAGAGAGGTCATAAGCCCCATCGGCAAGAGCGCTGAACTTGAAGCTGAACAGATCCCCTTCGGTCTCCAGTACGCCGCGCACCTTGCTGGGCTCTGCCGGGCTCTCCACAGAAGCAGGAGACTCCTCCTCGACCACTGGCGCGACAAGAAATACAAGGCGCTGCAGGAGCTCCCCATCGAGATTTGCCTCGTTCCTGCTAAAGGCCAGGCGAATGTCGATAGCGGGGAGCTCACCCGCAATTAATTCTCCATAATCGCGGCCGACATTGGCGGGCAGCTGCTTCTCGATTTCACCCACCAGCCAGGTTCGGAACAGATCGGTACGGTTTTTCTTCTCCACAGGGGAAACGAGGGGACGCTCGACCGGCGCCGGCGCATCGGCTCCTTCTGCATTCGGGCCACCCGGTTCTCCTGCTGCCCCCCCTGCCAATTCACCAGGGGACTTATTACTGGCGCCACCAGTCGTCCCGGGGACCTCCGGGTCTGCCCCGGTCAGGAAGAGGACGGCAAGGGCAAAGAGGAAACCGGCCGCCGCCATCGATGCCAGCCTCAACACCCCTCCGCTTTTTTTTCCCGAGCGGGGAATTTTCCGCCCCTCGAGTGCGGCCACAAACTCCTCCACCGATTCAAAACGCTCATCGGCCTCCTTGGAAAGTCCTCGCAGGATGGTCTCGGAGAGAACGCGTGGAACATTCTCCAGCTGCGCCGGTTCGATGTTCATGATCTGGTAGCCGATATCCCCGGTGTAGAACTCAGGTGAACCGGAGAAGATCTCATAGAGCGTGCAGGCGAGCGAATAGATATCGCTCCTTGGCGTGGAGAGCTCTCCGCGAAACTGCTCGGGGCTCATATAGGGAACCGTGCCGCTTCTCTTGCCGGTCTGGCGCAGCGTGCTGTCGGCCACGACCCTCGAGATACCGACGTCGGTGATCTTGATCGTGTCGGAGGGATCAAGATCACCCTCCACCGGCTTGGCAAGCATGAGGTTCGCGGGCTTCAGGTCGCGGGGAACCACCTTGCGCACGTGGGCGTGGGCAAGCCCATCACCAACCTGGCGGGCAACCACCAGCACCTCCTCTGCCTCGAAGGTCCTTCCCTCCCGCTTGCGCTGGCGCAGCAGGTGCTTGAGGGTCGGGCCCTCGAGAAACTCCATGGCAAAGAAGGGCCAGGTTGGCCCATCGGAGTAGGTGTGAATCCGGATGATGTTGTCATGCGCAAGGTCCAGGAGCCGGTTGGCCTCCAGCCTGAGATCATCCCTGGCATCGACATCGAGGATAATCTCCTGGGGAATCCGCTTGAGCGCTACGGCCCGGTCGAGAGCTTCATCCTGGGCCAGGAATACCTTCCCCATCCCTCCCTGGCCGATCAGGCGCTGGATCCGGTACTGGTTAGCAACCAGGTCTCCCTCGTGCCAGCCCCGCGCCGCCTCATCGGTCAGGTCGGCTGACTGGGTATCGTAGGCCCCCATGTTTCTCTGGGTAACCGTGTCAGCGTTGAGATCTACATCGGAGTCGGTGGCGCTGTCGGTCCCCGCAATGGGAGGACCGACCTCGACCGTCTCACTGGCTGGCTCAGAGGATTCAGCGGAAGCATTACCACCGGGCTCATCCCCGCTGCCTGGAGATCCCGCAGCCTTTTCAGGACCTTGAGCCATCGCTGGTTCTTCCTTTTTTTCCGCAGGACCAGACTTCTCAGTCTCTCTGGATTCCCCGGATGTACTGGCTTTTTCGGACATGCGAAAAGAAGCCCCCAACAAGAATTACCACTTAACTTTCCACTTCCAGGAGATCCCTGCTGCACAGCAGGCCAGCCAGGGCCAGCTCCTTTCCCTACAGGATGGACGATTGTAGCTTGTACCCATTCAAAAATAAACTTTTGAGACGGGATATCTTCCATCCGGTATAAATTCCTAATCTTTTCACCCGTAAAAAGTTATAGGGCCGGAAGGGATTCCTCTCCGACTAAAAACACCTGCCTGGAAACCCCATCTTCACCGCTTGAAAGCACTGGGTTTCCGCTCTGCAGGAACGCCCCTTTGGGCCCAGTGCAATCTCCAGCGTTGCTCCGTTGACTTGCCTAGCCCAAAACCATAAAATTGTATATCACAATGGTTTGGAGTGGGTCCCAGGGAAATTGAGACTGGAATTTATCTTCCGGGTCTTTCGGAGTACGGAAAGCTCAACGGGTCTTCCTTGTGCCCATTTTTGAACCCCGAACATGATTGAGTGTCCGGTTCAGGGAAAGATCACGGGATACCGGAGAAGGTTTCCCTGGAATTGAACTGCAACCTCGCAGAACCCGGCGACGCCTTTGCCGACAGCCCGGCAGCGGCCGGGCTAAAACAGGAAAAATAGAAATGAAACAGAACCGACTCTCCCTCACCGGCCTGCTGGTGATCCTGGCCCTCCTCGGCGCCGGGCAGCTGGTCACCCAGCCCCAGGCCCTGGCCACCAATTCAGGGCTGGTTGTCATCACCGAGGTCATGTACCACCCCTCAGGCGGCGGGCAGGATCTCGAGTTTATCGAGATCCACAATGCGAGCCCGGCTCCGGTCGATATCTCGGGATGGTATTTTTCCAGGGGAATCAGCTACACCTTTGCGCCCCAGACCTTTCTCAGCGGCGGTCAATACGCCGTCGTCTGCGCCAACACAGAGCGGATTGCCGAGGTCTACGGAATCACCAACATCGTTGGAAACTGGGGACTCGGCTGCGACCTCAAGGGAGACGAGCGGGATGGCTGCGCACTCTCCAACGCCGGGGAGACCATCGAGCTGGCCGAAGAGAACGGAGTGGTCGTGGCGACCGTGGCCTACAATGACAGGGGAAAATGGCCCGCAGGAGCTGATGGAACGGGGCACTCCCTGAGCCTCGTCAATGTCTACACCGACCCGAACGATCCCGACAGCTGGGCTGTCAGCGCCGAGCTGGGTGGAACTCCCGGACGGCGCAACGAAACCACGACCAATTCAATATTCATCAACGAGGCCCTGCTCTGGACCGCAGGTGAGCGCTGGGTGGAGCTCTTCAACGCCGAGTACTCCTCCCAGAACCTCTCCGGCTACTGGATCTCCAACAGCCGGCAGCTCGGCGAAGAGGCCTCCCGGGTACAGCTTCCGGCCGACACGGTCATCGCTGCCCGCGGACGGCTGGTCTTTACAGAGGCTGAGCTCGGTGGCCTGGACCTCTCCCCTGCCGGGGACGAAGAAGCCGCGGAAGGATCCGCGGGGCGCCGCTTCATCGCCCTGCTCTCTCCCGCTGCCAACCGGGTCGTCAACTCCTACATCTTCGAGCCGGAAGCTGAAGAAAAGAGCGAGGCCAGGATTCCCGATGGTGACGAGGACTTCAGTGACCGGGCGGTACCCACCCGGGGAGAGGCCAACCGGACCGCAGCGGAAACCGAGATCGTCATCAACGAGATCATGTACCACCCCCTGCATGGGCCGCCAAGCGGAGATGAACGTTTTGCCGAATACATCGAGCTCTACAACCGCAGCCCCGACAGGAGCATCGACATCAGCGGCTGGAAGCTCACCAAGGGTATCAACTACGAATTCGAAGCAGGGGTCGTCATGGCCCCCCAGAGCTATATTGTCGTTGCCAGGGATCCGGCCTATATCCGTGAGACCTACGGCCTTGCTCCCGCGCAGGTCTTTGGCGGCACCGAGGGCTTCGGTGGACTGCGCAACGATGGAGAGCGCGTCAACCTGCGTGACACCGAGGGTAACATTGCCGACACCGTCCGCTACCACGATGGCGGCCAGTGGCCCTACTGGGCCGATGGCGGTGGCTCGTCGATGGAGCTGATCGACCCCTTTGCCAACAACAACGCCGGCGCAGCCTGGGATTCCAGCGATGAATCCGGAAAATCACAGGCCAGGGAATACAGCTACGTGGGACGGTACAACAGCGGCGAGCCGGAGCTCCACTTCCTCCTCAACGCCCGTGGGATCGTCCTCGTCGATGACATCAGCATGGTCGAGAGAGTCATCACCTTCGTTCCGGAGGAGACCTTCCTCGAGCTTGGAGCCACCTGGCGAATCAGGCCGGGAACCGAAGAGCCCCCGGCTGACTGGTACCAGGTTGATTTCGATGACTCAACCTGGACCGCGGCGACCACCCCTGTCGGTTATGGAGAGGACGAGGCAGAGGTTGGCGGTACCACGATGGAAGATATGCGTGCCAATTTCCTCGCGGTCTACATGCGCACCGAGTTTACGATCCCTGATCCCACCGCTGTCGGCACCCTGCGGCTTTACGCGGCCTACGACGATGGATTCATCGTCTACCTCAACGGGACCAGGATCCACGTCGAGAACATGAGAGCCTCTGGAGACGGCTTCCAGGACACCTTCGAATCCAGGGCGCGGAGCTCCCGGGAGCGCCGAAGCTCCGGCCAGGCCGACATCAACATGGCCGAACACATGGACCTGCTGGTTCCCGGACGCAACATCATTGCCGTACAGGCTCACAACTCCAGCATCAACTCCACAGACTTCTACATCGCCCCTGTCCTTCAATCAGGTGAGTACGTTCCTGCCGACAGCGAAAATTTTGTCGGCAACGGCGAGATCGAGTCGAGTATCAGCTCGAACTCTTCGCGGCCGGGAGAATGGAAGATCCAGGGAACCCATATCAACTCCGGCCGGACCACCGACCCCTCGGAGGTCATCGAAGGAAGTGGCTCGCTGAAGATCGTTGCCAGGGGTAAGGGCGACAACAAGGCAAACCGTCTCGAACACACCCTGCTGCGAAGCCTGCGCGCACGAAACGATTACCACATCTCCTTCAAGGCGAGATGGATCGCCGGCTCGCAGACCATGCTGACACGTGGTTACAACCATGACTTTGCGCGCTCCCATGAGCTTGATATTCCCCGCAACCTCGGCACCCCGGGTGCGATCAACAGCGTTACGCAACGCCAGGTGGCTGCAGGAGGCAGTGCCAATATCGGGCCGGTTATCGATAAGATGATCCAGGGCCCTAATCTTCCCGGGAACAACACACCCGTTGAGGTGCGCTGCCGGGTGCAGGACCCCGATGGGGTCGAGAGCGTCAGGCTCTTCTGGGACCTCAACCGGGCCAGCAACACCGGTGTCGCCTCCAACCAGGTCACCATGCAGGGGCCTGACGATAAAGGACGCTACCATGCCGTCATCCCGGGACAGTCGCTTCGCCGGACGGTCGTCTTCTACGTCGAGGCCACCGACACCACCGGCAAGGTCGGCCGCTATCCCGTCAACCCGGCCCGGCGAACGAATCCCTCCATACTCTCTGAGGCGACCATCGAGAACCTTGACCGCAGCTTCTGCGTCTACCGCCACGAAAACGCCCAGGGAGGAGCCCACCCTTCCTACCGCTTCTGGATCGACCAGGACGCCGAGCGCTATCTCAACGCCAGGCAGCTTCATTCCAACGACCTGGTAGAGGGCTCCTTTCTCTTTGCCAACGAGGAGCTCTACTACACCTCGAGGGTGCGCTTCTCAGGCAGCCCCTGGGCCAGGCAGCGCTGGAGCGAGAGCTACAGGGTATCGATGGCCAAGGACAAACCGCTGCACGGGGTCATCAAGAAATTCGGGCTCGAGGACCACCAGGGCGCCGGTGCCCGGGATGGACGGGAGAGAATCTCCAACTACCTGATTCGCCACAACCAGGGCAACACCCGTACTCCCTATTCCTACCAGTGGCTGGTCCAGTGGAATGTTAACCGGGGAACCAGCTCCGGGATCAACGAGGTCCGTGAATTTGTCCAGGTCCCCAACCGTGAGCTCATCCAGCGCTGGTACCCCGGCGATGACAACGGCGCATTCTTCGAAATGGACGACCGCCACGAGTTCAATGACGGCGGTGGGCGCACCAGCAGCTACGATGGCAGGCTGACCTACCCGCCCTATGTCAGCGCACCCCAGGGCAACCCGGGAGAACCGGCTGACTACAAGGAGCACTACCGCTACTACTACAACAACCGCATGGATGAGGGTAAGGATGACTTCAGCCACCTGATCCGACTGGCCCAGGTGCTGGACCGCAACCAGACCCCCGACGCTGTCTTCGACGAAATCATCTGGGACCACATGAACGTCGACTCCTTCCTGCGCTGTCTCGCCGTGAGGATCAACACCGATGACTGGGACACCTGGGGTACCGACCGCGGCAAAAACTGCTATGTCTACAGGCCACCGGCCGACGGACGCTGGGTGCTGCTGCCCTGGGACATGGAGCTTACCTACGGCAATGGAGGACTCAACCGCTGGCTGCCTCCCAACAACATCAACCAGAACTTCACCACCAACCAGGGCAAGTTCCCCGCCCTGCACCGAATGTGGAACCGGCCGCGGATCAAGCGCATGTACTATGGAATCCTCTGGGAGATGATCAACAAACAGTTCAACTCAACCTTCCTGAATAACTACGTGACCCTGCTGCAGAGAAGAGGAATTGCCAGCCTCGAGGTCGCCCGCAGGAATGGATTCATCGACCGCCGCGCCAGCAGCATCCGCTCCCGCCTGCTCAACCTCACTGCAAGCAGGTTGCCCCTTTCGATCGAGACAAACAATGGGCAGGACTTCGCTGCCCAGTCCAGCGAGGTCACCATCGAGGGCCGAGCGCCTATCGACATCTCTGACATCCTCGTGCTGATCAATGGCGAGGCCATAGCGGGTTCGGACCGGGCAAACTTCTCGAATTCAAACCCACTGGGCTGGTCTGTTGATCTTGTTCTTGGCCAGGGCCTCAACGAGGTCTCCTTCCTGGGTTTCAATACCGCCGGCGCAATGATCAACCAGGTCCAGATCAACATCACCGGCCAGGGGCCGGCCGTACCGCCGGCCATCACCTCGATCACACCCCTGCAGGCACGCTCCGGCGATGTGCTCACCATCGAGGGCGCCAACTTCCACTCCGGCATCATCGTGAGTATCGGTGGGTTTCAAGCCACCGAGGTCTCCTTCGAGAACCTGCCATCCAGCATCGCGGTGACCATCCCCGAGGGAATTCCCCCTGGTGCGGTGGCTGTCACGGTCATCAGCCCCGGTGTCGGAAGCTCTGCGGGCGTCACCCTCGAGATCCTTCCACCTCCCACCTCCTTTGTGCGGGGGGATGTGGATTTCTCGGGCAATATAGCCATGACCGATCCCATCCAGGTCCTGCTCTGGCTCTTCCGTGGCGGGGAGCTGTCCTGCAGGGATGCCGGCGATGTGGATGACAACGGCCAGGTCAACCTCACCGACGCGATCTCCCTGCTGAGCTTCCTCTTCCAGGGGGGACCACCTCCGGCGGCACCCTATCCGCAGGAAGGTATCGACCCCACCGGGGATGAGCTCGACTGCACGACTCCGCAGGGGGGCTAGGAGACAGGCTCCCGGCTGCCGTCAATCAACCTGGACGATCCGCCCTTCCCTGGCGCTGCGATAGATGCTGGTGATGACAGCAACCGCAGCCCGCCCATCGAGGCCGACGCAATAAGGCTCCGTTCCGGCGAGAATGGCATTGCAGAAATCTTCAAACTGCAGGCGGTGCCCCTCGGTGTCGATGGCCTTGGCATCCGCAGCACCTCCACCTGAGAGTCCCTCACGGGGACCGTATTTCTCGCGGATCGCTTCGTCGCCGGGCTGTTCATCGGCGAACTCCCACTGGACAATCGTTTCATCCTCCATCACCACGTTGCCGCCGGAGCCGGAGATCTCGATACGAATCTTGGCGCCGGGCCACGCGGCGGTCGTCCCCTCGATCACTCCCAGGGCGCCGTTGTTATAGCGCACGGTGGCGGTGGCCACATCTTCTACCTCGATGCGTTCATGAGCTAACGTAGCCATATGCCCGCAGACGGTATCGACCCCGCCCATGATCCACTGGACCAGGTCGATCCCATGGATTCCCTGGTTCATCAGGGCACCACCCCCATCCAGCTTCCAGGTGCCCCGCCAGCCTCCCTGGTCGTAGTAGGCCTGGTCGCGAAACCACTTGATGGCGACATCGCCAAGGCTGAGGGTCCCGAAACGCCCCTCCTCAACCGCCGCCTTCAGCAGCCGGCTGGTCTCGAAAAAACGCCTGGGGAAAATCGCCCCGAGGGTCACACCCTTTTCGCTGCAGGCGGAGATGATCTGGTCGATTCTCTCGGTGGTCACCTCGACAGGCTTCTCCACCATGACGTGTTTACCGGCGGCAGCGGCAGCGAGCGCCGGCTCGAGATGGGACCCGCTGGGGGTACAGATCGAGACGATATCCACGCTCTCATCACCGAGCAACTCCTCCATGCTCGAGTAGGCCTTCCGGCCGAACTGCTCGGCACGTTTCGCCGCCAGCTCCGGCACCATGTCATAGAAGCCGGTGACCACCGCATTGTCGAGATCACCGATCGCCTGGGCCTGGAACTCGCTGATCATGCCGCTTCCCACCAGGCCTATGCCGAGTTGACCGTTCGCCACGTTTTTCCTCCGCTATCTTTCTTAAGGAGTCGCTTCCTGCCTTGGCCCAACTGGGCGAAACAAGAAGCCTATTGTGCAAGCTGTCGAAAGGCAAAACCTTCTTCCAAGGAGCCTTCAGCCAGCTTCACCTCAGGGAGAGGCGGATGGTTCCTGCACCGGAGCCGGCTCCCGGACGGTATCGGAAGACAGGACGCAGGCGGGGCCATCGGTCGAGGGAAAAACGGCGACCACGTAGGTGTTGTAGCCATCCTTAACGTGTACCTTGACCTGCTGCGCAGCCCCCGTGGCCACCCCCTTCTTTCCTGCCCGCAGGGAGATCGAATGCACACCTTCGGGCAATTCTACGCGCCGTGCCTGGAAGCTGGCTGGAAGCAGGCTCCAGCAGCGCAGGTCCGCTTTCTCCATGGCCGTCCAGAGCAGGCCCGCAGCCGAGATCCCCAGGTCACGCAGCGCATCCCCCTGGCTGTACTCCTGCCGCCGGTCGTTCTTCCGGTTGGCCGCCTCGATCGCCAGCTGCGTAGCCGCGATCTTAAAGGCCCGGCGCAGGAAGGCACGTGCCACGATGTGATCGCGGACCGTTTCGAATTCCTCCACCGCAAGCTCCTCGATATCGGTGAGCAACGAGGTTCTGCCCCGGGAGCTTCCCGCCACCTCAACATGAACCTCGGTGGGATTACCGTCATAGACCGCCACAGCAGGAATCTTGACCCGTGCGATATTGGGGATCGCTGCGCGGTTTCTTGACTGCGCCCAGAAAAAATGTGCAATCGCCAGCGAATCACGAGTCACCGGCTCATCGACCTCCACCCGGAAGGGGCCGCGCCCCACCAGCGCCAGGACATGAACCACCCCGTTCCCCTTCTGGGAATGATGCCCCCGGGTAACGCGCTCGATATCGGCATCGATGGCAGCGAAGCGGGGCTCGATGGCCTTGACCTTCTCGAGCTGGATCTTTGCCAGGTCAAACTTGAGGGCCTCCTCATCGATGATCGCCTTGAGGGAGGAGCCGAAAGCTACCTGGCTGTAGGTGCTCTTGGGCAGGCTGCCATCCCTGGCACGAAAGGACTCGATGATCTCACGCTGGCGGCGGGAAACCTGCAGGGCATAGGCCCCGGCATCTTCGCTGTTTCCATCAGCCAGGTCTGCCAGCGCCAGCATAGCGCGAACGAGAACATGCTCATAATCAGCGCCCTGGTAGGCCAGCTGCCTGTCATCGAGCAGCACCGACTGGAACCAGCCGCTGTAGTCAGAGCCCGCCAGGTCATCGAGGCGGTCCCTGGCCAGGCGCAGATCCTTGACGGCCTCGGCCGGCTGCTCCAGCGCCATGGAAACGACCCCCCTCTCCAGGAGGTAGAGATGCTCGTTGCGTGGGTCCTTGCGGCCGAGCCTGGTGAGTTTCTCGCGACTCTCCTGGTAGCGGCCCGAATCGAACCCGGGACGCACCTTCGCCGACCCACCCCCGGCACAGGAAGCCAGGAGAAGAAACGCCGCCGGCAGCAGGGCCAGTTTCAGGTAGCGGTACATGAACTCACCAGGGCCTGCCTGCAGGCCCTGCCCATTAGCGGTAAGCCTTGCGAACCTCTTCGGAAACCCGGAAATCCCGGCCCGTGGATATATCAACCAGCTCCAGGGTAAGGAGGTAATTGCGCTGTGCCCTGCGGGGCCCGAGCTCGGTCGTACCGGTGGTCAGCTTGGGAAAAATCAGGATCTGCGCGGGGACCTTCGCCGCCTCGAGAACATCGAGAAAGACCCTCCGCTTGGCCGGAATGAAGAGATCATCGCGGCGCAGGCGCGACTCCCGGAGCCCCGCATCGATATAGCGCAGGCTGATGGTGGAGTAGCGTCCGGACTCGTTCACACTGGTTGAGATCTTGTCAAAGACCTGTTCCTGCCAGTCGCCAAGCTCCTCGCTGCTGGCATTTTCGACCCTGAGTACCGCCACGCTGAGCTTGGTGTCAGCCTGCCTGGCTGCTCCATGACTCAAGAGCAGCTTGTTGACCGCTCCCCGCAGCAGCTGGTCAAAGGTGGCGGCACCGGCGGCCCGCGAGCCCACCGCATCCGGCTCTGAGTCCTTCATGATGCGCGCGGAGGGAAGGTTGCAAGCTGAAAGAAGCGGCAGCGCTACCGCAAGAGCAAGCAATACGTTAAAGAGTTTCTTCATTGGATTCCCCTGTTCTGAACCTGTCTTAAAAATTCCAAGTGCCTGTTTCGACGGAGCCCACCGCAGAAAACTTCATAAAGAAATATCGAATTAAAATAAGAACATCAACTGCCGCAGCCACAGCTTGAATCCCCGCAGCCACCACCCTGCTTACCATGGGGCTTAGCCTGGTTCCCCTCAAGGCGAATTCCAGCATCTCCTCCTCCCCCCCTGGGCGGAGGCACAACCTGCCCCTGGGCAAGCTGGCGAAGATAATCAAAGGTGAAGATTCCGCTGGTATGGCCATCTGTCCAGTTGATCTGGATCGCGTAATTGCCAACCTGGCGAATCGTTTGCGGGCGAACGTCCTCTCCGACCTGGGAAGGCTGGAGAATCTGGGAGCCTGTAATCTCATCGACGCAGCTTGCGCAGCGGCAGGAACGCCGCAGCTCGACCACATCGAAGTCATTCACCTGGCTGTCATCCCAGATGATACGCAGCTCACGGACCCCGCTCTGCTTGATTTCAACCGGTACCGGATTTCCACTCACAGTATCCTACTCCCATATAAATTCTGAATCAGGTCTTCCAGTCGATCGGCTCGGGCATGACCGGCCCCGCACCTCCGCTGGCCTGCTCTGCAAGAATACTCAGCCGCGCAGCCACGCGGCCTGCAATCTCGGTGTAGGCAAGAGCTGCCGGAGATTCCGGCTCGGCCACCACGATCGGCTGGCCCTCGTCCCCGCCCTTCACAACGGCGGGATCGATGGGAACCTCTCCGAGGTAATCCACATCCAGCTCCTCAGCCGTTTTACGGCCCCCGCCGTGACTGAAGATCTCATGCCGCTCGTCGCAATTCGGACAGACGAAATAGCTCATGTTCTCAACGATCCCCAGCACCGGGACCTTGAGCTGCTCGAACATCTTCAGCCCCTTGCGCGCATCGATGAGGCTGACATCCTGTGGCGTTGTCACGATCACGGCGCCCGACATGCTCACCACCTGCGACATCGAGAGCTGCGCGTCACCGGTTCCCGGGGGCAGGTCGACGACCAGGTAGTCCAGCTCTCCCCACTCCACGTCAGCGGTAAACTGGCGGATCAGCTGGCGCACCATGGGGCCACGCCAGATCACCGGCCGGTCCGCATCGGAGAGAAAGCCCATCGAGATAACCTTGACCCCGTGGCCCTCCAGCGGAATGACGCGGTTGTTGGGGCTCATTTCAGGCTGGCCGCTGACTCCGAACATCATCGCCATGCTCGGACCGTAGACATCTGCGTCGACAAGTCCCACGGAGGCCCCGGTCGCCTTGAGAGCCAGGGCAATGTTGATGGCAGTGGTCGACTTGCCGACCCCGCCCTTGCCACTGGCCACAGCTATAATGTTCTTCACCCCGGGGAGCGTCGGTCCGCCGCCGGGATTGGCCGCGCGGGTCTGCGCCGTCATCTCGACATCGACCTCCTCGACACCGGGGATTCCCGACACCTTCGTGAAGCACTCGGCCTTCAGCTGCTCTTTTACCGGGCAGGCCGGCGTCGTCAGCTCAACCTTGAAGGAGACCTTCCCACCCTCGATGGAGAGATCCTTGATGAACCCCAGGCTGACAATATCCCGGTTCAGATCAGGATCCTGGACCGTCCCCAGAACCTCGAGTACTGCTTCTTCGTTAAGAATCTCGTTTGACATGACGCTTTGTTACCAATGAATTCTTCTGTAAGCCCTGGGAAAACAATGCTCCGGGAAATACCCCGGACGCTGCAAGGCGAGTCCTGCTCCTTGCCGACAGGTACGGCAAGACTATAAAATACGCTCCCTTTATCTGATGTAAACGATAGATCTGTTTTATTGGCCCTGTATTGAAAACGTGCTTCCGGGCTAAAGCCATCCCGGCAGGCGCAAAATCATTGAGGAAGAGCCCCGGCTCACAAGATTCAAGGTGATCATTCATGAAAAAGTCGATTACAGCCTGCTGCCTTCTGACCTTATCCATATTGCTCAGCGCCTGCCAACTACCTGAGCCCGGTCCCAAAAAAATGAACTCAAACGCTGCTCTTCAGAAAACTCTCATTGACTCCGGCGACAACATTCGCGTCGAGACCTGGAGCACCGGCTCGAAGAAGGTCAACCTCTCCACCGGGCACAGCTGGAAGGTGTCCAAGAGCGTGCTGCACGGCGGCCGCCAGGAAAACGTCGATGTCGTGGACGTGGACAACGGCGTGTTGCGCTTCCGGATCATCCCGACCCGCGGAATGAACATCTGGGATGCGCATACCAGCGACGGATTCCGCCTCGGCTGGAATTCACCGGTCAAGGAGATCGTTCACCCGGGGTTCGTGAATCTTGACACCCGCGGCGGCCTCGGCTGGCTCGAAGGATTCGGTGAGATGCTCAACCGCTGCGGACTGGCTTCCTTCGGAGCCCCGGGAATCGATGTCGTTCCCAGCAACACGGGAGCCCCCACCGAGGTCACCCTCGGCCTGCACGGCAAGATCTGCTACCTGCCGGCCAGCAAATGCGAGGTCATCATCGAGCCCGCTCCCTCGCGAAAGATCAGGATCCGGGGCTATATCGATGAGACCATGATGTTCGGTACGCAGCTGCGGCTGGTTTCAGAAATCTGGACCGAGCCGGGCTCCTCGACCATCCATTTCGAAGACGAGATCATCAACCTGGCGGATAAGGACCAGGAGATGCAATACCTCTACCACTGCAACTTCGGGGAACCCCTGCTGGACGAGGGCACCCGGTTCATCGCTCCGGTCAAGAAGGTCTTGCCACGGGATGCCCGGGCCGCCGAGGGAGGACTCGAGGGCTGGGACGTCTACGGCCCACCGCAGGCCGGCTATACCGAGCAGGTCTACCTCATGACCCTCTGGGGCGATGAGAATAACCGCACCGAGACCATGCTCCAGAACAAGGCCGGCGACCGGGGCGTATCCCTGACCTTCTCCACCACCGAGCTGCCCTACTTCACCCTTTGGAAGAACACCACCGCGCTCAAGGATGGCTACGTAACCGGCATCGAGCCGGGAACCAGCTACCCGATGCTGCGCAGCATCGAGAGAAAGGGCGGACGGGTTCCCGTACTCAAGGGAGGACAGTCCTACAAGGCCAGCATGGGAATCAACGTCCTGGCTGACAGTGCTGCGGTGGAGGCCGCCCGCAAGCGGATCGCAGCGCTGCAGGGAGACCGGAAAACCACGGTCCAGAAGGAAGCCCTCAGCCAGTAAGCCACCAGCCCCTCGCCCACGGAAACGAGGTCAAAGATGAAGCTCTTCTACTGCCTGGTCCTCGGAATCCTCTCATTGGCGGACACCGCAAGAGCCGATGAGGGGAAGCTGGTCATGGCCCATTACATGACCGACATGGTTCCGCGTACCCGGCAGAAGCTCATCCGCTGGATCGATCCGGAGCTGGCAGATCCCGGGGGCAGCACTGCCGCCCTCGGGGGCCTGCACCAGACGGTGCCGCTGGCCGCTCTTCACCTGGAGGATGCGGATCTCGACAAGGCTGTCGATTTCGAGATCCGGGCCGCCCGGCAGCTCGGCATCGATGGCTTCCAGTTTTACTATCCCCTGGTAGATCACACCCCGGTACTGGCCCGGAGCTACAACTCTATTATCTCCCGGTTCATCTCGCTCTCTGACTCGCGTTACAAGGGCTTCCGAATCAGCCTCTGCCTCGCGCACCCCGCCACCGGCAAGCCGACCTCTGAAAAAGAGAAGATTGCCCTCTGGAGCCCGCCCATCCGCGAGCTGCTGAGCTCAACCGGGAAGTCCCCAGCCTGGCTCAGGAGCGGCTCCGGGGCCCTGCTCTTCTACATGTGGGTAGGAGATGCGCTCGCCGATGGAATCGATGGGCTTGCCCACAAGCCGGCTGAAATTAAAAAGGTCGGCCAGGCCTACCAGCGCTTCTCAAGAGCGATCGGAACACCCATCGAGTTCGTCTACCAGGTCCGCCGTCCCGAGATCGACGCTCCCTACATCGACAGCATCCTGAAGACCTTTCCTGCCGTCTGGGGCTGGACGGCCAGCGACGAGAACCTGGAATTCTGGGACTACCTTGCCAGGCGCTGCCGGGAGGAGGACTGTCTTTATACCCAGTCGGTCTACCCGGACTACTACACCTCCAAGGTCTACCGCAAAGGAAAGAACGACCATGCCATCCTGCCGACCCGGGTGGCGCTGAGCACCGGGCTCGCCGGGCTTGAGCGGCATTACCGTGTCACCAACCTGGCACAAACGCAGCTGCTGCTGCTGAAGAGGGCCGTCCGCCATGATGTGAAGCTGATTAATTACCTGACCTGGAACGATTTCCCCGAGGGCCACCACCTGGCCCCGGAGGCCAGCCACAACTTCGGCCCCTCCCTGCTGCTGCGGCATTTCAAACGCCGCTGGAAATCCGGCAGCGAGAAGATCGCCCGGGATGAGGCCATCGTTTTTTTCAAAAAATACCGCCACGATGCGAAGCCGAAATACCCCGTTGCCTTGAGGGTAAAGAGCCGCAACAGGAACCTTGCCGGAGAGGACCGCATCGAGCTGGTCACGCTGCTGAGCAAACCGGCCCGGTGTACCCTCAACGGTAAATCCCTCGGCCTGGTCGGGCAGGGACTCCGGGTCCATTCGATTCCCAGCGAACCGGGACCGGTCAGGGTGCTGGTGATGCGGGAAGGAAAGCAGGTGATCAACTTCAAGACTCCCCTGGCGATCAGCAGCTCTCCTCTGCGCACGGACCGCCTGACCTATTCCTACTCAAGCGCCTTTGACAGCGAATACCGCAAGCTATTCGACTGAGGAGCCTCCTGCAGCCGCCGCTCCCTGCCTCAGCCCGGTGAGAGCCAGGCTGAAATCTTCCGGTGGCTCACAGCTGAACCTGCGCTCCCCCTCCCAGTCAGCGGGAAGCTCAAGGGCCAGGGCATGCAGGGTGAGGCGCTCGATGACCGGTGGCGATCCCTGCTGTGCGCTTGCAGGTGGGCGGTAGAGGGGATCGACCGCCAGCGGGCAACCTGCTGCCAGGGCATGAACCCTGATCTGATGGGTTCGACCACTGAGCGGGCGGGCGCGAACCAGCGTGAAGGTCCCGAAACGCTCGATCGCCTCGAATACCGTCTCAGAACTCTTGCCGGAAGCCCCCCAGCGCATGCGCCCCTTGCGCCCGCTGTCGATGGGAACGCTGAGGGTTTTCCTCGCCGCCGCCAGGTCCCCCAGCACGATAGCCAGGTACTCCTTGCGCACCTGCCTGGCCTCGAAAGCGGCCGAGAGCTTTCGCTCGGCCGCCGGAGTCTTCGCGAAGATGACCACGCCGCTTGTCAGCCGGTCGATCCGGTGGACCACCCGCGGGCGGATGTACTCCTCCACGGGCTTGCCCTCTCTCTGCTGAAGCTCACGGCGCAGGAGAAAAGCCAGGCAGCTCTCAAGCTCTTTTTGCCGGTCGGGAACGACCGGCACCCCTGAGTCCTTCACCAGCACCACGACCTGCTCATCTT
>CAZTRG010000226.1:0-4464 GCA_964615885.1 uncultured Planctomycetia bacterium
GGCCTTTCTCGGCCTGTCGCTTGGCTGCGCTCGCTGTCATGACCATAAGTACGACCCGGTCAATACGGCGGACTACTATGCCTGGTACGGCATCTTCGAGAGTACGCGTTATTCCTTCCCTGGATCAGAAGAGAAAAAGAAGCCCTACGATCTGTTTCCTGTTTTGCCTCCGGATGTTGTGGAGAGCGAAAAGGCCAGGCAGGCTGCAGCGCTGGCTGGGATCGAAGCTGATATCAAGCGCCTGGAAGCAGTAAAAAAACAGCTGGCCGGTACGTGGCGCGATTACATCGACCAGCGTCGACTGAAGAGTAAGGAGAGGGATAGCGAGGGAAAGATCGGGTTTCTGAAATGGTATACGAACTCGGAGCCCTACCAGGTTCCCCTGGTCGCGGTCAACACCAGTGACCAGACCTTGAAGGTGCCGGGCACGGTGCCGCCGGGAAAGCTGGTCGTGCATCCCCAGGCCAGGGATGGCGTTGGCATCGCCTGGCGGAGCCCGATGACAGGACGTGTTCGCCTGTCGGGCAGTGTGCGGGATGCTCACGATTGCGGTGACAGCGTGGCCTGGTTCATCGACCACCTGGGCAGCAGCGGCTTGAGGCAGGTCGGCAAGGGCGCGATCGAAAGAAGGGGAAGCCAGGAGATCAAGCCGCAGGAGCTCGATATAGAAGTCGGTGAGTTTCTTCAGCTGGCCGTCATGCCGAAAGCAAATCATGGCTGCGACCTTACCCAGGTCGAGTGGACGATCGAGGAGGTGGGGGGGCAGCGTCGCTGGGATGCTGTTGAGGACCTGTCCGGCGAGTTCCTGAAGAGTAATCCCCAGCCCGATCGACTTGGGAACGCGGGGGTCTGGTTTTTCTACCAGGCCGACCAGGATCGCGGCGTGCCCTTTGTTCCGGCATCGCCTGCCGGTAAAAACCAGGCCGAGCTGGAGAAGGAGCTCGCCGAAGCGGAGCAAAAGCTGGCCGGGTTGCGTGCGCAACGCGCCGCGATCAAATCATCCGGCCCCAACGAATTCGTTTATGCGGCGATCGATAAAGACAAGCCGCAGAATTCACGTATCCAGGTTCGCGGCGACCGAGGAAAGTTCGGCGACGAGGTTCCACGCCGGAATCTCGACATCCTGGGTAAGGAGCCGTTGCCGGATACCGCCGGTAGCGGACGCCTGCAATTGTCCGACTGGCTCACTCGGGAAAGCAACCCGCTCATGGCGCGCGTGATTGTCAACCGTATCTGGCAGCAGCATTTCGGACGTGGCCTGGTGGCGACAGAAAACGACTTCGGCGCCCGCGGCCAGCGGCCCTCGCATCCGGAGCTTCTCGACTGGCTCGCGAGCCGATTCAAGGCGGCGGGCTACTCGGTGAAATCCATGCACCGCTTGATCATGGCGTCGGCCGCCTACCAGCGCTCCAGCGAGTTCGAGCCGCACGCATTCAAGCTCGATCCCGATAACTAATTGCTGTGGCGATTCAGCCGTCGGCGCTTGCGCGCCGAAGAGATTCGTGACTCGATGCTGCTGGTCAGTGGCGATCTTGACTCGACCATGGGCGGCGAGCATCCCTTCCCGCCCCTTGAGAAGTGGGGCTTCTCGCAACACACACCGTATTACGGTGTTTATCCAACGAAACGGCGCAGCGTCTACCTGATGCAGCAACGTCTGAAGCGACACCCCTTCCTGGCCCTGTTTGACGGGGCGGACACCAACGTCAGCACAGCTCGCCGCGAGCTGACGACCGTACCCACCCAGGCCCTCTACCTGATGAACAACGAATTCGTGCACCAGCGGTCGGCCGGGTTAGCGAAACGTCTCCTTTCCGGCGCAAGCGACGAGGCCTCTCGCACAGAGCTGGCCTGGCAGCTTGCGTTCGGTCGCTCGCCGACTTCCGGTGAGCTTTCGGAGGTTTCAGCGTTTATGAAGCGGTACACCCGTGCGCTTGCTGAAAATGATCCTTCGGATCATTCGCTGGATGTGAAAGTATGGAGTGCCCTGGTCCGTACGATTTTGGCGCGCAATGAGTTTTTGTTTGTCGATTAGAACGGGAATGAGCGCTATGAAATTTCCAACCCGACGTGACGTTTTGCAGAGAGCCCTGGGCGGGTTTGGAGCCATCGCTTTACAGGGCCTGCTGGCGGATGAGACGCGTGCGGATGCTGCCAGCTCAGCCGGCGCTTCCCTTGCGCCGAAAACCCCGCATCACCAGCCGCGTGCAAAACGCGTGATCTTCCTCTACATGACCGGCGGTGTTTCGCATGTCGACTCCTTCGACCCCAAGCCGGAACTTTTCGCCAATCACGGCAAGAAGATCAATGTGGACAACTGGCAAGGCAAGCTCGGAGAGTTCACGAGATATCTCAAGAAACCCGACTGGAAGTTCAGCCGGGGAGGCAAGAGCGGTATCGAGGTCAGCGATCTCTTCCCGCACATGCGAGGCATTGTCGATGATCTGTGCGTGATCCGTTCGATGGAATCCAATCACACGAACCATTACGAGAGCACGCTCGGTATGCATTGCGGATCGTGGGACTTCGCGAGGCCGAGCATAGGGTCCTGGGTCAGCTACGGGCTGGGCACGGTCAATCGCAACCTGCCATCCTTCGTTGTCATCGCCCCGAAAACACCCTATGCCGGCGCGCAGACCTGGGGTAGCGACTTTCTGCCGGGATGCCATCAAGGTACGCAGATGATCCCTGGTGACAACCCCATCCCCAACCTGCGCCGCCGGGTGGCTTCGTCGAAATTACAGGAGCTGGAGCTCGATTTCCTGTCAAAGGCCAACAGGAAGCACCTCCAGGAACGCACCGCTGACCATGCCCTCGAGGCGCGCATCCAGTCTTACGAGACTGCCTTTGGCATGCAAAGCGAGGCCCCGGAGGCGATGGACCTGTCGGGTGAGAAGCCATCGACGCTCAAGCTCTACGGTATTCAGCCGGGCCAGAAAACCGGTTTCGGCTGGCAGTGCCTTGTGGCTCGCCGCCTGGCCGAACGGGGCGTCCGCTTTATCGAATTGATCGATGTCGGCTCGTCGAGTAACTGGGACGCGCACGGCAACATGTCCACGCACGCCCCCCTGGCCAGGAATGTCGACCAGGCGATCGCCGGCCTGGTCACCGATTTGAAACAGCGCGGCATGCTGGATGAAACTCTCGTTGTCTGGACGACAGAATTCGGCCGTACGCCCTATCATGAAAAAGCCGACCATCCCGGCCGGGAACATCATCACCAGGTGTTTTCATCCTGGCTGGCCGGTGGTGGGGTGAAAGGCGGCATCGTCCACGGCTCTTCCGACGAACATGGGATTGCTGTAGCCGAAGACCGCGTACACGTCCACGATTTCCACGCCACGATCCTGCATCAGCTCGGACTGAATCACGAACAGTTGACCTTCCGTCATGCCGGGCGCGATTACCGCCTGACCGACGTGCATGGTGAGGTGGTGAAGGAGGTGCTGGCGTGAAACAAAAATATTCCGGGCCGGCCGCGGGCTGTCCTGCCCTTCGGCAAACCGATCGTGGAATTGCTGTGAAAGCTCTTGTTCTATATGGATTGCTGGTGGCCTTTGTCGGTGCGTCTTCTCACCTGGGAGCGCAGGATGATCCGGAGTTCGCACGGCTTGAGCAGGCCTACCAGCCAGGGGTGAGGCCCCTGCTGAAACGCTACTGCTACAAATGCCACTCCGGGGATGAGGCCGAGGCCGAGATCGACCTGGAATCCTTCGCCACGATGAGGGACGTCCAGCGCTCACCGAAAGCCTGGCTGAAGGTCCGCGAGATGCTGGACAGCCGGCAGATGCCGCCCAAGGGTGCGAAGCAACCAACAGATGACGAGCGGAGCCGCCTGCAGACATGGGTGCGTACCTATCTGCGAAGCGAGGCGAAGGCGCGGGCGGGAGATCCCGGTCCGCTCGTACTGCGGCGGTTGAACAATGCCGAATACAATTACACGGTTCGCGATCTGACCGGGGTGCAGACGCTGGATCCGACCCGCGAGTTTCCCGTCGATGGCGCGGCGGGTGAGGGATTCACCAACGTCGGGGGGCCCCAGGGGATGTCGCCCGCGCTGGTGACGAAGTATCTCGATGCCGCCAAGGAAGTCGCGGCTCACGCGGTGCTCACACCCCGGGGGTTCCGGTTTTCCGACTATACGACAGAACGGGACCGGACCGATGAGCTCCTGGCTCGCATCCAGGCCTTCTATCGCCGGTTTACCGATGACAGTGGTGGCTCCGCTGTGAACCTGCATGGGATCAAGTTCAACACGAACCAGGGTGGCCGGCTTCCAGTGGCCAGGTACCTGGCGGCGACGCTTGCCGAACGCGAGGCGTTGATGGACGGCACGAAAACGGTTGAAGCCGTGGCGAGGGAGCGTGGTCTGAGTTCGAAGTACCTGCGGATGCTGTGGGAAACACTATCGGCGGACAAGCCGGAGGAAGGCACGCTGATAGGCGGCCTGCAGGAGCGCTGGCG
>CAZTRG010000227.1:0-3256 GCA_964615885.1 uncultured Planctomycetia bacterium
GCGGAGGAGTCCCCCGCAACTGGGCCCAGCAGGTGGCCCCCTATTTCGAGATTGCCAACGAGAGGCTTGGAACCGGCTGGAAGCAACCCCGCTTCCACTACGGCGTCAGGATCTGCCCGGAGCCGGTCCACCTCGGCGGCCTCTCAGGGTGCACCTATTCAGAAGGTGTCAGCTGGGGGAAATTCGTGCCCCGCGAAGAGGGCGGCCGCTTCGCCGAAGTGCCGGCCGATGCCACCCTTGTTTTCCCGCTCCTGATGAAGGCCGTGTTTGACAAGCTCGATTCAAGCTCATGATGGCCGGCAAGGGTTTCCTCGATCTCCCCGACAGCGGTGCCGAAAATGCAGATGTCACCCTGCTGCCCCTGCCCTTTGAGGGCACCGTCTCCTGGGGAAAAGGAACCGCCGGCGGCCCCCCAGCCATACTGGCGGCATCCCTCCAGGTTGAGACCTGGGATGAAGAAACGGAATTTGACCTCGAGAACCTTGCCTTTCACTGGGCTGCGGAGCTTGTCCCGCAAGACAAGGAAGCTCCCGGCGCCTACCTTGACCGCGTCCGGGAAGCAGCCTCTGGAGAAAAAAAAGAAGGCTCGATCATCGCCGGGGTCGGCGGAGAACACAGCATCACCACTCCCCTCGCCCTTGCCGCAGTGGGAAAGGACGACCTCTCGGACCTGACCATTGTCCAGCTTGATGCCCACGCCGACCTGAGGGACAGCTACGATGGCAGCGAGCACTCCCACGCCTGCGTCATGCGCCGTCTTCTTGACAGGGGAGCCAGGGTGGTTGCCATCGGAATCCGCTCCCTCTCCCGTGGAGAAGCCGAATACGGCCGTTCCACCGGCCGGTGGGATCCCTGGCTCGCCTGCCATCTTTCAAGACAGGGCGAGACCCGGAAGAGCCTGCTGGAAAGCCTCGCAGGGCTGAAAGGAGAGATCTACCTGAGCATCGATGTCGACAGCCTGGAGGTGACGCACTCCCCCTCCACCGGAACCCCGGAGCCAGGCGGGCTCAGGTGGTGGGAGGCGATGGAATACCTTCGCGTCCTCCTGCAGCCATCCTCCCTGCGATCCCTGGTGGGATTCGATGTCGTCGAGACCGCTCCCGGCGGGGAAACCAGGGTCAACGAATTCACTGCTGCCCGGATCCTGTGCAAGGTCCTGGCCTACCTCCACAGCCCGAATGAAGAGGCTGAGAATTGAATCGCGGCCTCTTGTTGGCCCTTTGCATAAGTTCCGCTACACTATTGTCTTCTCAGCCTGCCGCCGGCAGCAGTCGGGCAGGCACCTTCTCAATCCGTCCCACACCTTAACCGGGAACCACAATGAAACACTCCATCCTCTTCACCATCTTCCTGCTGGCCTGCTCTTTTACCCATGCAGCCCAGCAGCCCAACATCCTTGTCTTTCTCATCGATGACATGGGCGTCATGGACACCTCTCTTCCATTCCTGACCGACTCAAAAGGCAAGCCCGAGGTTCATCCCCTCAACCAGCTCTTTCGAACTCCCAGCATGGAGCGGCTCGGGAAAAATGGAATCCGCTTCGAGCACTTCTATGCCAACAGCGTCTGCTCTCCCACCAGGGTTTCCATCATGACCGGGCAGACCTCCGCCCGCCATCGGACCACCCAGTGGATCCGCCCCGAAGGCAACAATGCCGGCGGCCAGGGTCCGAAAGACTGGCAGTGGAAAGGAATAAGCCCCAGGCACAAGACCCTGGCCGGCATCCTCCAGAAAAACGGCTACCGCACCATCCACGCAGGAAAGGCCCACTTCGGACCGAACAAGTCCTACGGCGAGTTGCCCCAGAACTTTGGCTTCGATGTCAACATCGGCGGCCGCGCAATCGGCCAGCCCGGCAGCTATTACGGGAAATCCAACTACACCCGAGGAAAGAACAAGAGCCGCGCCGTCTTCGGTCTCGAAAAATACCACGGCAAGGAGATCTACCTGACCGAGGCCCACACCATCGAGATGAACGCCGAGATCAAGAAGGCTGTCGATGAGAAGAAGCCCTTCTTCGCCTATATGTCGCACTACGCGGTCCACGCCCCCTTCAATCCCGACCCCCGCTTTGCCGCCAACTACGCCGAAAAGAAGGTCAGCGCAAAGGCCAAGGCCTTCGCCACCATGATCGAGGGGATCGACAAGTCGCTCGGCGACATGCTGGACCACCTTGAAAAACTGGGAGTTGCCGAAAACACCATCGTATTTTTTCTCGGCGACAACGGAAGCGATGCCCCCCTGGGCCCCACCCATGCCATCGCCTGCGCTGCCCCCCTGCGCGGCAAGAAAGGCACCCACTATGAAGGCGGGATGCGAGTTCCCTTCATCGCCGGCTGGGCGAAGCCTGACAAGAACAACGAGCTGCAGAAAGGTCTTCCCATTCCCGCCGGGGTTCTCTCCTCTGAAAAGGGCACGATCTGCGATCTCTTCCCGACGATCCTCAAGCTGGCAGGAATCACCCACAAGGGGAAGATCGATGGAGGCGACCTTTCAAAGGCGCTCACCGGGGGCTCGCTGGACCGCCAATTCAGCTTCCTGATGCATTTCCCCCACAGCCATCGAAGCAGCTACTATACCGCCTATCACGAGGGCGACTGGAAGCTGGTCTACCACTACACCAGGCCCCCGGAAAAGCGCTACGAGCTCTTCAACCTGGCCAAGGACCGTGCCGAAGCCAAAAACCTCGCTGCCGATGAGCCCGGGCACCTGCACCGCATGACCACAGCGATGGCCGCCGCCCTCAAAGACGCCGACGCGCTGTATCCCTCAGCCAAGAAAGAGTCCGGAAAGAAGCTGCTGCCGATCGTACCTGCAAAAGGCAGCTGAAACCCTCTTACTGGCTTACTGGCACAGCTCTGCAAGGATGCTCTCGAGGTCCATTTCCAGGAGGGAAGAGGAAGCATTATCCCAGACCCTGATTCTCTGGGTTCCCTCTTCAGTGACACCTGCATTCAGAACCCTGGTCAGGTCGAGCTCCTCACCTCCGGTAGCAGCGCCCAGCTCCTCGCTGCCGGCAATGACAATATCCCGGCCGGTGAGATAGTTGAAAGCCAGCAGCTCGCCCCGGGCACTTTCAATCAGATGACCGTGCTCATGAGCATCCTGGCCTGACATCCAGAGCTGGGGAGCCGGCAGGTGCCCAGGGTCCTGGACAGGATCCGGATCACCTTCAGGATCCGGCTCACCTTCCTCTCCTTCTCCTCCATCTTCTTCCTCATCATCTTCCCCGGCTTCTTCATCACAAGCCTCCCCG